>DASVVF010000027.1:0-4949 GCA_036386695.1 Catenuloplanes sp.
TGGCGTTCACGATCGGGATGTTGTTCCCGCCCTCGTTGTTCTTCACCGCGAGGCACTTGTCGTTGTGAGGGTTGAAGTCATTGGTGTAGGTGTGGTCCGGCTTGATCCGCCACACGTTGGCGGTGGTCTCCATCTCCAGCAGCATGTAGTCGTTGCGGGGTGCCGCCCCGGTGTACCAGTGCTGGACCATGGGGGCGGTGTTGCCGGTCGACGCGTTCAGCACCGCCATGGCCTTGCCCACCCCTCGCTGCACGGTGAGCAGGTTCCACACCGGGCCGCCGTAGATAATGCGGGGATCGGCTGAGGCGGGCTGGGCCAGCCCCACGATCGACGCACTGGCGCCCAGGACGACCGTGGCCGCCCAACGGAATGGCTTGGCGAAACGCAAGATGAGACCTCCACACGGTAGTGCTTCCCCCGATGAGGCTGCCGGCACATCGTGCCGGTGTACGCCTCGTGCTGCGACGCTAACACCGGTTTCGATATTGCGCCGGCCCCGTGTACAAAGCGGACATGCCGGCCGGTAGATGCAGGGCGGTTGTGGACCAGATGCTCCCCGGGGTCAGCCGGCCCGGACGGTGCCGGTCAGGTGCCGCTTGCCGGACCGGGCACCGTGCAGCGCGAAATCCCAGGACGGCGTGGCGGAGAAGGCGACCGTCGCCGGCAACAGGACCGGCAGCTTGAACGCGACGTCGACCGTGTACGCCGCCGGCAGCCGGCCTTCCAGTGCGGCCAGACAGCGGGCCTTGCTCCACATCCCGTGCGCGATCGGCCGGGGGAAGCCGAACAGCCGCGCGCCCAGCCGGGAGGTGTGGATCGGGTTGTGGTCTCCGGAGACGCCGGCGTAGTCCGTACCCACCGTGGTCGGGACCCGCCACACGGCGGACCCGGCGCGCGGCGGACGGTCGTCGCTGGCCCCGTCCGGCCGGGCGACCCGCTTCGCCCGGGTGGCGGCGGCCGGGTCGATCCGCAGGTAGGTCGAGACCCCGCGCCACACCGGCTCACCGTCCACAGTGGCCGTGGCGAGCAGGTCGAACTGCCGGCCGCGGTGGTGCGGGCGCAGGTCGACGGCGCGGACCGACAGGTCGAGCCGCTCGGCGGCGTCGATCGGCCGCAGTTGCTCGATGCGGTTGCCGACGTGCACCAGGCCGACCACCGGGAACGGGAAGCCCGGCTCGGACATCAGCCGCATCGCCAGCGGGAAGGCCAGCACATGCGGGTACGTCGCCGGTAGGGCGTCGGTCAGCCGAAACCCGCAGACTCGGTCGTAGCGGGCCAGGTGCGCTCGGTCCACCGCGACCCCGCGCAGCACCAGCTCCCGCTCCGGCAGCGCGGCGCGGCGCCGGCCGCCGAGACCGGGCACCAGCCCCCGGACCGCCCGCCGGTAGATCTCCCCGGTGCCGGGCGCGTTCCTCAGTTCGGTCACGGACATCGCCTCAGGCCCCCAGCAGACTCTGGCCGCAGACCCGCACGACGTTGCCGTTGACCCCGCCGGAGCCCGGCGCGGCGAACCAGGCGATGGTCTCGGCCACGTCGACCGGCAACCCGCCCTGGGCCAGGCTGTTCATCCGCCGGCCGGCCTCGCGCAGCAGCACCGGCATCTTGGCGGTCATCGCGGTCTCGATGAAGCCGGGCGCCACCGCGTTGATGGTGATACCTCGGGCGGCCAGCACCGGCGCCATCGACTCGACCAGGCCGATCACCCCGGCCTTGCTGGTGGCGTAGTTGGTCTGGCCACGGTTGCCGGCGATGCCGGCGATCGAGGACACCCCCACCAGACGGCCACCGGGGCGGATCAGGTCCTGCGCCAGCAGGGCGTCGTTGATCCGCTCCTGGCTGGCCAGGTTCACCTCGATGACCGAGTCCCACCGGCCCTGGTCCATCCGGGCGATGGTCTTGTCGCGGGTGATCCCGGCGTTGTGCACCACGATGTCCACGCCGCCGTACCGGGCGGCCAGGTGGTCCGCCAACCGGGCGGGGGCGTCCGCGGCGGTCAGGTCGAGCTGCAGCGCCTCACCGGAGATCTCGTTGGCGACGGCGGCCAGCGCGTCGCCGGCCGACGGCACGTCCAGGGCCACCACGGTGGCGCCGTCGCGGGCCAGCACCCGGGCGATGGCCGCCCCGATGCCCCGGGCCGCCCCGGTGACCAGGGCCACCTTGCCGGCCAGCGGCCGTTCCCAGTCGATCGGCTCGCCGCCGGTCGACCCCCCGCCGGGCCGGCGGGCCGGCTCACCCACGGTGACCACCTGACCCGAGACGTACGCCGAGCGCCCGGACAGCAGGAACCGCAGGGTGGACTCGGTGGCGTTCTCCGCACCCGGGGCGACCAGCACCAACTGGGCGGTGGTGCCCCGGCCGAACTCCTTGCCGATGCTGCGGGTCAGCCCCTCCAGGGCCCGTTGCGCGGTCGCCTCGCGGGGGGTGGCGCAACTCTGCGGTGGGGTACCGAGCAGGATCACCCGCCCGGACGGCCGCAGCGACCGGGCGTAAGGGTGGAAGAAGTCGTACAGCGCCCGCAGGCCGGTCGAGTCGGTGATGCCGGTGGCGTCGAAGACCAGCGCGGCGTGCCCTCCCCGGTCCTCCGGCGTACCCGTGCCGGGCTCGCGGACCTCGACGCCGGCGCTCTCGAGTTGCTTGCGGACCGGGTCGGCCAGCCGGCCGCCAGCAGCGGCTCCCACCAGCACCGGACCGGTCACCAGCGGGTCACCGGGGCGGTGCCGGCGCAGGGTGGGCGGGTCGGGCAGTCCGAGGCGCCGGACCACCACCCGGCCGGGTCCGGTGTGGGCGAAGCTCGCGTACCTGTCGGTCATGGGCGTAGCCTACTCACCAGTAGGTTACTGGCCAAGAGGTAACTGGCAAGCCCGTATGGAGGAGATCGTGCAGAGCCCGCGCCGCGTAGCCATCGTCGGTGGTAACCGCATCCCGTTCGCCAGGTCCAACAGCCGGTACGCCGCGGCGTCGAACCAGGACATGCTGACCGCCGCCCTCAACGGGCTGATCGCCCGGCACGGACTGGCCGGCCGGCGCCTCGGCGAGGTCGTCGCCGGGGCGGTGCTCAAGCACTCACGCGACTTCAACCTGACCCGCGAGGTGGTCCTCGGCTCGACGCTGGACCCGCGGACCCCGGCGTACGACCTGCAGCAGGCGTGCGGCACCGGCCTGCAGGCGGTGAACCTGGTGGCCAACAAGATCGCCCTGGGTCAGATCGACGTTGGGATCGCCGCCGGCGTCGACACCACCTCCGATGCCCCGCTGCAGCTCAACGAGCAGCTCCGGCGGACCCTGCTGGACCTCAACGCGGCCCGCTCGCTGGGCGGCCGGCTGAAGGCCGCCACCCGGCTGCGGCCCTGGCAGGCGTTCCGGCCGGAGGTGCCACGCAACGCCGAACCGCGCACCGGGCTGTCGATGGGCGAACACGCCGCCCGCACCGCCGTGCGCTGGAACATCGACCGCGGCTCGCAGGACGCGCTGACCCTGGAGTCACACCGGCGGCTGGCCGCCGCGTACGACCGGGGCTTCTTCGACGACCTGGTCACGCCGTACCTGGGGCTGACCCGCGACGCGAATCTGCGCCCCGACACCAGCATGGAGAAGCTCGCCTCGCTCAAGCCGGTGTTCGGAAACCGCGGCGCCGACGCCGCGCAGGCCACGATGACCGCCGGGAACTCGTCGCCGTTGACCGACGGGGCGTCCGCGGTCCTGCTGGCCTCCGAGGAGTGGGCGGTGGCGCACCGGCTGCCGGTGCTGGCGTACTTCACCGACGCGGAGACCGCCGCCGTCGACTTCGTGCACGGCGACGAGGGACTGCTGATGGCCCCGGCGTACGCGGTCCCGCGGCTGCTCGCCCGGCACGGGCTGGCGCTGTCCGACTTCGACTACTACGAGATCCACGAGGCGTTCGCCTCGCAGGTCCTGGCGACGCTGGCCGCCTGGGAGTCGGCGGAGTTCTGCAAGGAACGGCTCGGCCTGGACGCCCCGCTGGGCGGCATCGACCGGGCGAAGCTCAACGTCAACGGCTCGTCGCTGGCGGCCGGGCACCCGTTCGCGGCCACCGGTGGCCGGATCGTCGCCACGCTCGCGAAGCTGCTCGCCGAGCGCGGCCAGGGCCGGGGCCTGATCTCCATCTGCGCCGCCGGTGGTCAGGGAGTGGTCGCCATCGTGGAGCGCTGAGCGCCGCGGCCTTCGACGCCGCAGCCTTCGAGGCCGCGGCCTTCGAGGCCTCAGCCGGTGTCCTGCGTCGCGATCCCGGCCGCCTTCGGGGGCCACGCATCGCGGCGCAGGAACCCCAGCACGTAGGCGCGCGACACCAGCGCGGTCCGGTTGCTCGTACCGAAGCGGGCGCCGAGGCCGGCGAGGTGGTAATTCACGTTGCCGTCGCTGTAGTGCAGCCGCTTGGCGATCTGCCCGGTGGTCAGGCCCTGCGCGGTGAGTTCCAGCAGGGCCGCCTCCACCGGCGTCAGCGTGACAGCCGGGGAGGCCGGGTCGGCCACCGAGGTGACCGGCTCCACCATGACGACCGTGCCGTCGATCAGCCGGGTGGCGCGCACCGTCACCGGTCGGCCCCACGGCCGTCCGCCCGGCTCCGGGCGGCCCGGTTCCGGGCGGCCCGGCTCCCGCGGGCCGGGCTGCCGGGGGGCTGGTTGCGGGTGGTCCGGCTCCGGCGGCGGTCCGAAGCTGACCACGGTGCGGTAGTGGTCGCTGCGCCCGGCGCGGAGGTCCTCGTCGAGCCGGGCGAGCTGGCTGCGGTGTCCATCCTCGACGAAGCTGTGCAGCGGGCGCCCGCGTAACCCTTCGGCCGGCTGTTCGAGCAGCGCGCAGGCCGTCTCGTTGAGGTCTCGGATCCGGCCCGAGGCGCCGAGCACGAATACGGCCCGGACGGTGGCCGGCGAGCCGGCCCGGACGGTGGCCGGGGAGACAGCCCGGACGGTGGCCGGGGAGCCGGTGCTCAC
>DASVVF010000028.1:0-1597 GCA_036386695.1 Catenuloplanes sp.
CCAAGACGCACGTGGCCCGGCTGCTGATGAAGCTGGACGCCCGCGACCGCGCCCAGCTGATCATCGTGGCGTACGAGTCGGGTCTGGTCGCCGCCCGCCCACCCGGTCGAGGCTAGCGACCCATCCACCGCTCGGCCGACGTCCGGTCGCCGATCGGGTGAGCGCGTCTCCCCCGGCCACCGCCCGCCGGCCCCGGCCATCCCCGCGGTCAGCCGCGTGGCCAGGGGCAACCCGGTGCCGCGGCGAGGAGCGGCCGCTGTCCTCAGCGAACGCTCAGGTCCGGGCCCGGCCGCGGTGGTGCGGCACTCAGCTAATCCACGGGCCGCCTCCGCAGGGTGCCTACCAACGGTCGGCCCAGGCGGCGCGAGCACGCGCCCGCAACCCGGCGCCAGAGCACGAGAACCCCCAGGAGACACGCAGATGAGAAGAACGGCACCGAGGATCCTGGTCGGGGTGGGCGTCGCCGCCGCCACGGTCATGGCCCTGACCGCCGTGGCGTCGGCGGTGCCGGTCACCCCCGGCACCCCCCGGCAGGGCAGCCTCACCAAGGTGGGACCGGTGGCGGACAACGACTTCCCGGCCTGGTACGAGGACAGCAACGGGATCCGGCTGGAGGCCTGCACGACGGTCGACGACCCGTTCTGCGCCGTCCCGCCCGAGGAGATCGGCGGGCCCAGGAACGCCCCGGGTGAGTTCTTCTACCAGCTCGCCGGCGCACAGCTGAACCTGGTCGGTGGGGCGCAGGCCACCATCGGGCTGGACCTGGAGGGCGCGTTCGCGGACGAGGAGGCCCAGGAGGGCCCGATGGTCTTCGGCCGGGTGCGGATCCGCTTCGCCGCGCCGGCCGGTCAGAAATACCGGATCACCCACCCGTACGGCATCGACGAGATCGTCGCCGACGCCAAGGACGGGGTGCGGTTCACCGAGGACATCGGCACCACCCCCGGCGCCTTCGGTGGTGCCCTGGGCAGTCGGATCGGCCCGTTCCTGCAGTGGGATCCGGCGGTGGGCCCGGCGGCCCCGGCCGGCTACGTCGGCAACCCCGACGTGCCGCACCGGGTGGTCGGCAGCCCGTACGGGACGAACTTCGTGAAGGTCGACCGGATCGACGCCGCCGGCACGGTGCTCGCCGAACTGGGGCGCACCGACCTGTTCAGCCTGCAGGGTCGCAAGGCCACCAACTCCGGGGTGACCTTCGACCAGGCCACGTACACCGTCGGCGCGGACGGCAGAGGGGTGGTGGAGGTCTACGCCACCTCCGACCCCGGTCAGGCGATCGAGATCACCGGCAACGCCGCCCTGGGCTTCCGCACCACCCGGCTCACCGGCCAGAGCGGGCGTTACTACGGACGGCTCCCGGTGACCGGTGCGGTGCCGGCCGGGGCGAGCGTCGAGGTGGTCAACGCCAGTGACCAGCCGGCGACCCGCAGGAGCCGCCCGCTGATCGACGTGGTGACCGTCGCCAAGGCGGTCTACGACGCCAACCTGCACACGCTGACGGTGACGGCCGAATCCAGCGACCGCGACGCCACCCCCGGTGTGCTGAGCGTGACCGGCTTCGGCCCGCTGGGCGCGACCCCGTTCGCGAACGTCCTGG
>DASVVF010000029.1:0-6104 GCA_036386695.1 Catenuloplanes sp.
CCGGCCGGCGCCCCGCGCACTCAGTCCTGTGACTCCGACGGCAACGCCAGCAGCTCGCCCAGGGTCAGCCGCCCGTCGCGGTACGCCCGGGCCACCTCGTCACGGCCGCCGGTCTTCCACGTCAGGGTGGTCGACGGCGGCCCCGGCTCTGCGACCGCGACGAAGTCCAGCTCCCGCCCCGTGTCCTCGTCAACGACCTTCCCGTCCACGGCACACAACCGCGAGAGCAGCACCTTGCGCCAGGCCGGGCGCACCACTTCGACGGGCGCCGGCGTGGTGACCTGCACTTCTGTGGGGTACTCCCGCTTGCACCAAGCGAGCAACCCCGCCTCGTCGATGACGAAGCCGGGTTTCGGCTCGCTCAAACTCAGCTGGGCCACGGCCTGGGGGCAGCCGGGGATCTTCACGTGCAGGGTCGGGGCGCCGAGCTGGTCGTAGAGCACGATCATCTGCTCGTCCGCTTCGGCGCGGGCCGCCTCGTACGCCTTCTTCACCTCGTCGAGCAACGCCTTGAGCGCCACCACACGCCGGCTGGCCAACTTCACCTGGTCGCTCATGCCCGCCCTCCGACCGCAGGTGCGGGATCGGCCGCCGGTTCGTCGGCCGCTGCCGGGCGGGTGCCGGCCGCGTCGCTGAGGGCCTGATCGAGTTGCGTTGACGGCACGGCGGCGGTGTGGCGAGCGGCGGCGATGTCCGCGCCGCGCTCGTTGAACGCGGGCCGCAGTTTCTGCGTCAGCCCGAGGCGTTGCGCCCGCTGCCACAGCACCGCGAGGTCGTCGCGGGAGGTGCACGCGGCCAGCGCGGCGGGCCAGTCGACGTCCTTCGGCGGTTCGCCGTTCTCCAGCCAGTCGAGCACCTGATGCGCCAGCTCCGCGCCTGGCCGCGGGAACACCTGGTCGGCCAGCGCGTCGCACCTGCTCTTGGTCACCCGCAGGTAGTGGTCCTGGTCCAGGTCGCCCACGATGTCGAACTCGTACTCCAACCCATCGCGTTGATCGGGCTGCATACCGAGCTTGGCGACCTTGTTGCGCCCGTCGCTGCCTTCGACCAGCTCGTAGCGCTGCTTGGAGCGCATACAGACCACGACGTGCCCGGGGTAGCTCATCAGGGCCTCGATGTACGCGCGTTCGATCGGCCGGACGTCCTTCCAGGCGTCCATCGACCGGCCATTGTGGTTGTGGGCGAACCGGTCGACCAGTTCCAGCACCCCGCCGGGGCCGAACCAGTAGTGCGAGGCGGAGTCGAGCATGAACCCGCCGAACCCGGCCAGGGCAGCCTCGTTGATCAGCTCGATGAGCTGCCGGGGGTCGTAGGTGATCGGTGAGATCTTCGAGAAGCCGTACCCACCGGCGTCCTCCGGGGTCATGTCACCGACGCCGGGCAGGTCCGGGTTGACCGCGTACTTGTCGGCCGAGTCCCGCTCGGTGTCGACGAACGCGATGCGCTGCACCCCGTCGGCGATGGTCTTGGCACCGGTCAGCGTGTACAGCAGCTTGAGACCGGTCAGCGTCTTACCCGAGCCGGAGGGACCGGCGAGCGCGATCCGCGCTTTCGCCTTCTTCCTCGTCGCCGGCATGAACCTTGAACTCATCCTTCGTCCTCCACATGAACGAACACCAACGATAGACGGCCGCATACTTTCATAGTGACCCGACACCTTGAGGTGACGACGAAAGGCCGCAGTGACCCTGGCACGCCAGGCTGCCGACAGCGGCCGGCCAGCCGCACTCGCCGTGGTGGCAGATCACCGGCGTACCCAGTTCCGTACACGCCGGCGCCGGTTCCTCATGGCGCCAGTCATCGCCTGCGGGCAGCAACACCCCGCCGCACCCGACGCACTGCGCGACGTCCCCCACCGCCCGCGCTATGTGCCCCACCGTCCGGCGGCCTTTCATCGGTCGGCCCTCCTGCCGAGCCACCAGTCAGGAGGGCCGACCGGCCTGCGGCGCCTCAGCCTTGAAGGTCGTCCGGGTCCGCGTTCTCCTGGATGCCCCACGGGTCCCAGATGATCGTGCGGTTCGTCTCGTCGGCGAACCGGTAGATCGTGGGCACCTTCCACACCGGGTTGTTGCTGAGCTCGCCGTCTTCCTTCGGCAGGACCCCACGCGAGCGCCACTGGTACGACGTGTTGCCGGCCAGGCCGAACATCCGGTTGATCTCCTTGAGCCCGACGACCGGTTTGCGGGTCATCGGCCCGCCTTCGATCAGGTCGTCGGCCACCGGCCGGAGCGCCGTACGCAGTTGGGCCTTGGTCACCTTCATCGTTGCCGTCCTCCCACGGTCCTGTGCCGTACAACAAAACTGTACGCCACCGTGGTCGGGTGATGATCACCGCGCCGCCTCGATGACCAGCTTCGGCACCTCGGCCAGCACCTCGGTAGCGAAGGCGAACAGCGCACCGTCGGTCACCACGTCCACCGCGCCGGCCCGCACGACAGCGCGCCCGGCGGGCGGCACGTCGCCGGCTCGCGGGGCGCTGAAGTCCGACGCCACATAATCGGCGGTGTGGTCAGTCTCGCTGCGTCCCACCACCGCCACCGCGGCACCTGCGCCGGTGAGCGTGGTCAGGACCCGCCGGGTCGCCGCCGCGTTGTGCCCCGCGTCGGTGACCACCAGCACCAGGTCGCAGCGTGCGGCCGCGCTGAGCTGGCCGGCGTCGAGCGCGCGGCTCAGGTCGACGACGGTCACCTCGGCCGGCGACAATCCGACCACGTCGGCGAGCCCGCCAGGTTGCTCGGCCACCTCGTGCTGCTCCACGATGCGCAAGGCCGCGCCGTGTCCGACGCGCGCAGCGATGCCGCCGCCGAGCGGGTCGCTGTCGACAAGCACGGTGCGCCGGCCGGCGTGGCACGCCGCCTGCGCCAGAGCCACCGCCAGGGTGCTCGCGCCAGCGCCGCCGTGCCCACCGATCACGGCGATCCGCACGTCCAGCCGCCGTGGCGCCGTCAGCGCCTCGGCGACAAGCCGGCGGACCGCATCGGCCCCGTGCGGCCACTGGTAGAGCGTCGTGCCGGGGGACACGCAACGCCATCGCTCGACCAGGGCGGCGACCTGCGTCCCGCTCTGGTCGCTGCCGACGATGGCCACCGGCCACCGGTGATCCGGTAGCCGGTTCACCTGCGCCCACGCGCGGGCATCCAGCAACACCATCGGCGCCGTCGCCCACTGCGCCGCCGTCGGGGTGAACGCCACCTCGACGTCCACATCCCGGCCGAGGTAGTCCAGGACCTCGTCCAGGAATCTGCTGCTGTAGGGCATCAGCAAGGGTCGTGCCATTGCCTTCCTCCTGTTCAGAGCTGGATAAATGTACATAGTCATTATATGAAACTGTGATCTTGTCGTCAAGATTTTATGTACACACGGGGCCGGATGGCGGGCGTGCGTCGGTGGCCGTTATGCTGCAATCTCCACGTGAACGCAGCGCAGCCCCGGACTTCGGTTCGGGGCTGCGCTGTCTCCGGCCTCACCTAGGTCACGGCCACCGCGTGCGGATGTTTCGCCGCTTCCCCGCAGGCGGTGATCTGCAAGAACCGGGGCCGGCCGGGCGCACCGATGTGGAACACCGAACCGGAACCCGACGCGGACTCCAACGTCAGCTCGATCCTGGCGGGCAGGTTCGTGTCGGCGGTGCGCCGGATGTACCGGATGCCGTCGATGTTGATGACGGGTCCGCCCTCGGTGCGGTACCGGTAGAACTCGCCCAGCGGTTGCGCGCCCTGCCCAGGGGTGGCCGCCCGGCGGATGCGGAAGTCGGCCAGCAACCCGGCCGCCGAGGCGCTGGCACCGCCACCGAGTTCGACCCGGTACGCGGTGCGCGCCCGCAACACGATCGGCGCGGACAGCACCACCGTCGTGGTTGTGGCGCCAATCGAGTTGTCCTCCGCCCACGCGAGCCCGTCGGGGCCGCCGCCGGGCGCCGGCGCACCGGCCCAGCCGACGATGTGGTTGCCCGACGGTGGGGTGGTCACGACCATGACCCGGGCGTTGACCGCCACGGGCCCGATCATGGACACGACCCGGATGGGCTGGTTGTCGCCGTCGTGCACGGCCCGGATCGTGCCGTCCGGGGCGACGCTGAGCACCGTCGCGGGGCGCAGCCGCCACGTCAGCCCGGTGCGGCGGGCCCGCTCGAGGACCGCCTCGGCGAGGGCTTTGACCGGTAGCTGGCCGAGGTGTGCGGTGCCGGGCTCGGTCATGCTTCACCGCCGTCGGTGGTCGGGTACGCCCGGCGCAGCTTGTGCCGCATCTCCCCGCCGGGTGTCAGCGGCAGGTCCCACCCGATCTCCAACCACGAGTGCCCGTCCCAGCGCACCACGTCGTACCCGTCGTGGCGGGGGTCCGGCGGGGTGCTCAGCTCGACCGTCTCGTAGATGCTCTGTTGGATGCCCAGGGTGCGGGCGTACACCGTGGCGTGGCGCTGCGACGGTAGTTGCGCCTCCACGACCTTCGGGATGACGAACCCGCGTTGGGCGATGGAGTGCGGCGCCGACGACGGCACGTCGTACGTGCCGACCACCGGGGCGGTCTCCGACCCGGGGTCGTTGGAGACCACCACAAACCGGTTCGGCGCGGTCAGCAGCTCCGACGAGCGGGAGATGGAACCGCGCAGGACCCGCCTCGAGGCGTCCAGGTCGATGGTCGGTTCCCGACCGGCGGGCTCGAACGCGCGCATCATCCGCAGCCGGCCCGTGTGGTCGAACCACGGTTTCAGGTACCCGCCCATGGTGGCGAGGTCGTTCAGCGCGCCGGCCCGCGATGTTCCCGGCGACCAGGAGTTGATGCTGGTCTGCTCGGTGGCGTCGATGGCGACCTCACCGATGGGCAGTCCGTCGAGCAGCCGCAGCACCGCCTGGTCGACCAGCTGCCCGCCGGCGTCGAACCCGGACTCCAGCTCCTGGTCGACGATGAACATCTCGTCGAACAGTGTCAGCGGCGCCGTCGTACCGCCGGTGGAGATCAGGTCGACCGTGTCGGCGACCATGTACCGGCCCAGCCGGAACACGGTGCGAGCCCGGTCGGCGAGCACCATGTCGATCGTCACCCGGTCCGCCAGCGGATTGATGCGGGCGGCGTCGTGCCCGCCCAGGGTGAGCCCGTTGACCCGCCGGCTGATCGTTGAGGTGGTGTCGTGCCCGAGTGTCGGCGTAGACGTGCGCAGCGGTGTCAGCGGGCCGCGCCGGTGGCCGGTGCGCCCGTCGATGAGGGAGAAGCGGAAGGTGGCGGCCGTCTGTCCGACGTACGGGGGTAGGTCCAGCTCAGCCGGTCGCGCAGATGCCACGCCCGTCCACCTCCCAGGTGTTGCCTTGGGCGTCGACAAACCGGGTGGTGGCCGGCGGCTGCACGGCGAAGTCGGCGCTGGCGATCAGCGGGCCGTTAGCGCCGTTGCGGATCTCGGCCCGGGACACGGTGACGGCGTCGTTGAGGATGAGCCGTAGGACCCCGGCGTCGACGTCGAGGGGTTCGGGGGCGTCGGTGTCGCTGTGCACCAGCGTCCAGGCCAGCCCGTCCAGCGACGTGTACGCGTCGAGGCGGCCGGCTGGTGTGTCGGGGCGCAGCTCGTACACCAGGCGCAGCCACCGCCGCTGCCCGATCACTACCCCGACGCGGTCCATGTCGACGCACCGGGTGAACACGTCGCCGCCGAGGACCTGCAGACACGCCTCCTGGTTGGTGAACGTCGCTTCCCAGCCGGAGTAGGTGCCGTCCTGCCCGGTCAGGGTCCAGTGCTCGGCTCTGATGGCCCACCGGTCGGCGGTGGGACGCAGCTGCACCCGCAGGTCAAGGCTGGTCAGCGGTTCGCGTACCCGGAAGCTGTCGACCTGCATGGTCGCTGACCAGTTGCCCGGCGACGGCAGGGCCCGCCAACCGACCCGGCCCGGTGCGGTGAGGGTGGTGTCGACCTCCTGGGCGTCCCATCCGCGAAAGGACGACCCGGAGGGGTACGCGGCGGCGCGGATGACCGGCCCACGCACCTGCATCCTGAACCACAACCAGCCCCCGGGGGTGTAGGGCACCGGGTTGTTGCTCTGGTCGACCACCGGCGCCAGTGCGGACATCGCGGTGACCGATGTGCTGTCGTGGCGTTCCAGGTTAAGGCTGAGAGT
>DASVVF010000030.1:0-8527 GCA_036386695.1 Catenuloplanes sp.
CGGGGAAGTGCTTGCCGACATCACGCAGGAACTCCACCACCGACATCGCGGCGGTCCAGTCGAGGTTGTTGACCAGAGTCGCCGCGTTGTCGCCGGTGTAGGTGACGAACGGGGCCAGCTGCTGGCGGATGCGGTCCACCCAGGCGGCCACCACCTCCGGTTCGTTGAGCGAACGCTCGCTGCTCTCCCGCGGATCGCCGATCTGCCCGGTGGCGCCGCCGACCAGTAGCAACGGCCGGTGCCCGGCCAGCTGCAACCGCCGCGCGGTCGTCACCTGCATCAGGTGGCCGACGTGCAGGCTGGCGGCGGTCGGGTCGAACCCGACGTAGAAGGTGACCGGGCCGGCGTCCAGGTGGGCGCCCAACTCCTCGCGGTCGGTGGAGTCCTGCAGCAACCCCCGCCACCGCAGGTCGGCCAGGAGTCGCCCGGCGGGAGGTGGGGAGTCGTCGGGTACGGAACTGTCGGTCACGGCAAGATTGTCGCGCATCGTCAGCGGGGCCGGATACCGGGTATCGGCGGCACCGATCAGTTCGTCATGCCCGGGCCGGCCCCGTTGCCCGCCGGCGGGACCGGCACCGACTCCGCCGGGTTGTACGCCGGAAGTCCCAGTCGGGCCCGGATGTCGCGCTGCACGGAGTCCGGGTCCGGGCGGGCGTCCACCGTGACGACGTACTCCTTGCGGCGGAACAGGTCCAACACCGGGCGGGTCTTCTCGTGGTAATCACGCAGCCGGGCGGCCAGCGCGCCAGGGGTGTCGTCGGCCCGGGTCACCAACTCACCGCCGCAGACGTCGCAGCGTCCCTCGACCTCGGGGCGGTCGGCGATCAGGTTGTAGTCCATCCCGCAGCCCGGGCACAGCCGCCGGTTCAGGACCCGCCGGCGCACCTCGGCGTCGGGCAGTTCCAGGTGGATGACGCCGTCTATGTCGTAGCTCTCCAGGAAGAACTCGGCCTGGCGGCCGTTGCGGGGAAAACCGTCCACGACGAATCCGTAGTTCCAGTCGTGTTCCACCAACCGGTCGCCGACCACCGACTCCACCAGCTCGTCACTGATGAGCTCGCCCGCGGCCATCGCCCGGCGGACCTGGGCGCCGAGCTTGGTGTGGTGCTGGACGTGCCACCGGAAGATGTCGCCCACGCTGATATGAACGAGATCCAGGTCCCGGCAGAGGAGGGCGCACTGGGTCCCCTTCCCGCTACCCTGCACACCCATCACCACGTACTTACGCATGTAGGCACCATCGCATCCCGACCGCGATCCACCAAGGACGCGGCTCCGGGGGCCGGCACCCGGGAACATTAATCCCCGGGTGTTCCGCCTTCCAGCTCGCGGCGGGTCCGTTCCAGCTTGCGGCGGCGCGACTCTTCGTCCGACGGCCGGCGTTCGACCTGGACGCCGCCCCAGAAGGCCAGGCCGGTGACGGTGATACGCGGTCCGCCGGGACCGCCGGCCCCGCTGGCGGCCTGGTTGAAGCCGCCCATCAGCCCGAGGCCGGTGACGTGCACCTCGGCGTTCTCCGGCACGAGGATCTCGATACCCCCCATGACGGCGAACGCCCGGATGGTGACGTCCGGAGCACCGAACCGGGCCTCGCGCAGGTCGACCTTTCCGCCACCCCAGAACGCCAGGCACCTGAAGACGGCGGGGACCCGCCACGGCCCCCGGCGCTCGAACCCGCACATCACCGCGACCGCGCCACCGGAGGCCGGGGCCCCGCCGGCGCGGTCGGGCCCGGCACCGTGCGCGATGTCCACCGGCGCGGTGTGGGGCAGGTCCCGGGTCAGCGGCGCCAGCTCGGCGTACGTGCGGGCCGCGTACAGCTGGGCCAGCCGGTCGTCGAGCTCCGCCAGGTCGAGGCGGCCTTCGGCGGCGGCCGTCCGGAGCACCGCGGCGACCCGTTCCCGGTCGGCGTCGGAGGCGCGCAGGGCGTGGGGATCCACCCGGTCCGGAACGTTGGTCATGGTCGTCAGTTTAAGTGAGCGGACCCACCCGATGGGGCCCACGCCGGGCCGGTGCCCCGGGCGCGCGCGCCCGGCCACCGGGCTGCCGTGCCGCGGGAACGTCGACCCGTTACCCTCGCAGCGATGTATCCGTGGATGCTCGCGCCGGCCGCGGAGGTCGCCACGACGGCCCGCACGCTGCTCGGCTGGGAGGTGGCCGGCGACGGGGTGCGGGTGCGCCTCACCGAGGTGGAGGCGTACGCCGGCACCGGAGTCGACCCCGCGTCGCATGCCCATAGCGGTCCGACACCGCGCAACGCCGTGATGTTCGGCCCGGCCGGCAACGCCTACCTGTACTTCGTGTTCGGGATGCACTGGTGCTGCAACGTGGTCTGCGGGCGGGACGGCGAGGCGGCCGCCGTCCTGCTGCGGGCCGGCGAGGTGGTGGACGGCGTCGAGGTGGCCCGCGCCCGGCGGGCCGGCGCCGCCGACCGGGACCTGGCCCGGGGTCCGGCCCGCCTGGTCGTCGCCCTGGGGGTGGATCGCGACGCCAACGGGACGTCGATGGTCGACGGTGCCGGCCCGATGCGGCTCACCCCGCCGACCCGCCCGGTGGACCCGGCCGCGATCGCCGCCGGCCCCCGGGTGGGCGTGGCCGCCGCCCACGACGTGCCGTGGCGGTTCTGGATCGAGGGCGATCCGACCGTCAGCCCGTACCGGCGACACGTCCGGCGGGTGCGTCGGCCGGCGTCCTGAGCGAGCTGTCCGGGCGGTACGGACACCGGTACGCCCTGCCGGCGGCGGTCAGCGGCACGGCGGCGGTCAGCGGCGAGGGGTGGCGCGGCGGGTCAGCGGGGCACCACCCGCTCGATGGCCCACTCCCGCCACCCGTCGAGCCGGTCGATGACCGAGGCGAGCTGCTCGGCGACGGGCCCGGGCCCGGTGGAACCCGGAGTGATCCGCGCGGCCAGCGCGGTCCGCACCGACAGGACGTCCCGGACGCCGGGGTCGAGGTGCTCGCTGACCAGTTTCAGGTCGTCGTCGGAGACCTCGTCCAGGGCGCAGTCGCGGGCCACGCACAGCGCCACGAGCCGGCCGGTGACCTCGTGCGCCTCCCGGAACGGCACATTGCGCCGGACCAGCCAGTCGGCGACCTCGGTGGCCAGGGTGTAGCCCACCGGGGCGGCCGCGGCCAACCGGTCGGACCGCACGGTCATCGTGGAGATCATCCCGGCCAGGGCGGGCAGCAGCAGCTGCAACGTGTCGACGGCGTCGAACGCCGGCTCCTTGTCCTCCTGCATGTCCCGGTCGTAGGTCAGCGGCAGGCCCTTGAGCATGGTCAGCACGGTGACCAGGCCTCCGACGAGCCGGCCGGATTTACCCCGGGCCAACTCGGCGATGTCGGCGTTCTTCTTCTGCGGCATGATCGACGACCCGGTGGCGAAGGCGTCGTCGAGCTCCACCCAGCCGAACTCCTGCGAGGTCCAGAGCACCACCTCCTCGCCCAGCCGGGACAGGTGCACCCCGATCAGTGCGGTGGTGAACAGGAACTCGGCGACGAAGTCGCGGTCGGCGACGGCGTCCATCGAGTTCGCCGCGGGCGCGGTGAACCCGAGTTCGTGGGCGACCCGGGCCGGGTCCAGCGGCAGCGACGACCCGGCGAGCGCACCGGCGCCCAGCGGGCAGATCGCCGCCCGGGCGTCCCAGTCGCGCAGCCGGTCCAGGTCCCGCAGCAGCGGATGGACGTGGGCCAGCAGCCAGTGCCCGAAGGTCACCGGCTGGGCGTGCTGGACGTGGGTCATGCCGGGCGCGGGTGTCTCGACGTGCCGTTCCGCCTGCTCGACCAGGGCGTCGGCCAGCTCGACCAGGCGGGCGGCCACCCCGCGGGCGTGGTCGCGCAGGTACATCCGCAGGTCGGTGGCGACCTGGTCGTTGCGGGAGCGGCCGGCGCGCAGCTTGCCGCCGAGCGCGCCGAGGCGCTCCAGCAGCCCCCGCTCCAGGGCGGTGTGCACGTCCTCGTCGTCGACGGTGGGCCGGAACGACCCGGACGCGCAGGCGGCCTCCAGGTCATCCAGGGCCGCCAGCATCCGGCCGAGCTCCTCGGAGTCGAGCAACCCGACCTCGGCCAGCACCCGGGCGTGCGCCCGGGACGCGGCGATGTCGTACGGGGCCAGCCGCCAGTCGAACTGGACGCTGACCGACAGCCGCGCCAACGCCTCGGCCGGCCCGCCGGCGAACCGACCGCCCCACAGGCTCGTCCGGTTGATCGCGGCTGTGTTCTGAGTCAGTGCCTTGTCGTCCACGCCGCCCATTCTCGCTGGTGCCAAATGTTCCCGACCGTGGGGCCGGAGTCTGTGCCCTGGTGCGGCCGGTCGGCGTTCCGCGGCGCGGCGGCGTGACCCGCCCGCCGCCGGCGGAACGCCGACAGCGGCGTACCCGCACTCACTGCAGTGCGTCGCCCAGGCGGTTGTCCCGGGCCGCGGCCATCCGGCTCGGCAGCCCCCACAGCTGGACGAACCCCTTGGCCAGGGACTGGTCGAAGGTGTCACCGGTGTCGTAGGTGGCCAGGCCGAAGTCGTACAGGCTGGCCTCGGAGCGCCGGCCGGTGACCACCGCGCGGCCGCCGTGCAGGGTGAGCCGGACCTCCCCGGAGACGTGCATCTGGGTGTCGTCGATGAACGCGTCCAGGGCGTGCCGCAGCGGGGAGAACCACAGGCCGTCGTAGACCAGCTCGGCCCAGCGCTGGTCGACGCCCTTCTTGAACCGGGCGACGTCGCGCTCCACCGTGACGTTCTCCAACTCCTGATGGGCGGTGATCAGCGCGATCGCGCCGGGGGCCTCGTAGATCTCCCGGCTCTTGATGCCGACCAGGCGGTCCTCGACCATGTCGAGACGCCCGACGCCCTGCGCGCCGGCCCGCCGGTTCAGCTCCACGATCGCCTGGTACGGGGTGACCGGCTCGCCGTCGATCGCGACCGGAACCCCGGCGTCGAAGGTGATGACGACCTCGTCGGGGTCACGCGGGGTGGCCGGGTTCGCGGTGTAGCTGTACAGCTGCTCGATCGGCGGGTTCCAGATGTCCTCCAGGAAGCCGGTCTCCACCGCCCGGCCCCACAGGTTCTGGTCGATCGAGTACGGCGACTTGTGGGTGACGTCGATCGGCAGGCCCTTCTCCTCGGCCAGGGCGATCGCCTTGTCCCGGGTCCAGGCGAAGTCACGGGCCGGGGCGATCACCTTCAGCTCGGGGGCCAGGGCCCCGATACCGACCTCGAAGCGCACCTGGTCGTTGCCCTTGCCGGTGCAGCCGTGCGAGACGATGGTGCCGCCGTGGTGCTTCGCCGCCGCCACCAGATGCCGCACGATCAGCGGCCGGCTCAGCGCCGACACCAACGGGTAACGGTCCATGTAGAGGGCGTTGGCGCGTAGCGCCGGCAAGCAGAAGTCGGTGGCGAACTCCTCCCGGGCGTCGACCACCTCCGACTCCACCGCGCCGCAGTCCAGCGCCCGCTGGCGGATGACCTCGATGTCCTCGCCGCCCTGCCCGACGTCGAGGGCCACCGCGATCACCTCACCGCCGGTCTGCTCGGCCAGGTAGGGGATCGCCACGGAGGTGTCGAGCCCTCCGGAGTAGGCGAGAACGACCCGCTCAGTCACTACATGCTCCCTTCGAGTGTTTCGGCGTAGCGGCCGGCCCAGTCGGCCAGTTTCGCCGCCAGTGCCGCGCCGCCCGTGGCTTCGCGGGCCACGACGAGAATGGTGTCATCACCGGCGATGGTGCCGACGACGTCGGGCAGACCGGACCGGTCCAGGGCGCTGGCCAGGAACTGCGCCGCACCCGGCGGGGTACGCAGAACCGCCATGTTGCCGCTGGCGTCCACCCCGGTCAACAGTTCGCGCAGCAGCCGGACCAGCCGCGCCGGGGCCTGCTCGGCGGGACGCATCGGGCCGCGCCCGTCCTCCGGGATGACATAGGCCGCGGGGCCGCCGTCGGTGCCGCGTACCTTCACCGCGCCCAACTCCTCCAGGTCCCGCGACAGCGTCGCCTGGGTGACGTGGATACCGTCGCCGACCAGCAGCTCCGCCAGCTCGGTCTGCGAGCGCACGGCGATGTCCCGGATCAGCTGCACGATGCGGGCATGCCGGGCGGTGCGGGTCAGCGGCCCGGTCACCGCGGTGCCGCCGTCATCGCATCGGCCCGGTTCATCGCGGCGGCCCTGGTCATCGCAGCGACCCCTCGGCGGCCGGGGCGGTGGGGCCGGCCGTCAGCAGCCAGATCAACAGCGCCTTCTGCGCGTGCAGCCGGTTCTCGGCCTGGTCGAACACCGCGCTCTGCGGACCGTCGAGGACGTCGTCGGTGACCTCCTCGCCGCGGTGCGCGGGCAGGCAGTGCAGCACCACCGCGCCCGGCGCGGCCGCCGCCAGCAGAGCCTTGTTGACCTGGTACGGCAGGAACGGGGTGATCCGGTCGTGGCCGTCGCCCTCCTGCCCCATCGACACCCACGTGTCGGTGGCGACCACATCGGCGCCGTCGACCGCCTCGTACGGCTCGCGCAGCACCTCCACCGAGCCTCCGGTCCACGCGGCGATCTCGGCGGCCCGGCTGACCACCGCCGGCGACGGGTCGTACCCGGACGGGCCGGCCACCCGCACGTGCATCCCGGCGGTCGCCCCGGCCAGCAGGTACGAGTGGCTCATGTTGTTGGCGGCGTCACCGACGTACGCCAGCCGGCGACCGGCGGTTCCGCCACACCGCTCCCTGATCGTCAGCAGGTCGGCCAGCAGTTGACACGGGTGGAAGCCGTCGGTCAGCGCGTTCACCACCGGCACCGTGGCGCCGGCGGACAGCTCGGTCAGCCGGGCGTCGCCGAAGGTGCGCATCACGATCGCCGCCACGTAGCGCGACAGCACCCGGCCGGCGTCGCCCAGGCTCTCGCCCCGACCGAAGTGGGTGTTCTGGGTGTCCACGATGATCGGGTTGCCGCCGAGCTCGGCGATGCCGGCCTCGAACGACAGCCGGGTCCGCAGGCTCTGCTTGTCGAACAGCACCGCCACCGAGCGCGGCCCGGTCAACGGGCGGTGGGCGTACCGGTCGGCCTTGACGGTCTCGGCCAGCTCCAGCACCTCGTCCTGCTCGGCCGGGGTCAGGTCGTCGTCGCGCAGGAAATGTCTCATGCCGCGGCACCGGCGTCCAGCGCGGCCGGCAGCGCGGCGACGAACGCGTCGGCCTGCTCGGCGGTGAGGATCAGTGGCGGGGCCACCCGCAGCACCTGCGGCTGGACCGGGTTGACCAGGAAGCCGGCGTCGCGCAGGGCCCCGGCGACGGGCACCGACGCCGGGCGGGTGAGCACGATGCCGAGCAGCAGGCCTGCTCCCCGGACGTCGGCGACCAGGGGGTGACCCAACGCCTCGACGCCGCGACGGATCCCCTCCCCGACCCGCTTGACGTGGTCAAGCAGGCCCTCGTTGGCGATCGTGCCGATGACGGCCAGCGCGGCCGCGCAGCTGACCGGGTTGCCGCCGAAGGTCGTGCCGTGCTGGCCGGGGCCGAGCAACTGCGCCGCCGGACCGAACGCCACGCAGGCCCCGAGCGGCAGCCCGCCGCCGAGCCCCTTGGCCAGCGTGATCACGTCGGGGTCCACGCCGTCGGCCTGGTGGGCGAACCAGTGCCCGGTCCGACCGACACCGGTCTGCACCTCGTCGAGCACCAGCAGCGCACCGGCCGCCGTGGTGATCTCCCGGGCCGCGGTCAGGTAACCCGCCGGTGGGACCACGACGCCGTTCTCGCCCTGGATCGGCTCCAGGATCACCATCGCGGTCGCGTCGGTCACGGCGGCGCGCAGCGCGGCGATGTCCCCGTACGGGACGTGGGTCACCTCGCCGGGCAGCGGCCGGAACGGGTCCGCCTTGGCCGGCTGCCCGGTCAGCGCCAACGCCCCCATCGTGCGGCCGTGGAAGCCACCGACGGTGGACACCACGTGGGTGCGCCCGGTGCGCCGGGACAGCTTGAACGCCGCCTCGTTGGCCTCGGCGCCGGAATTGCACAGGAACACCCGCCCGGGGCGGCCGGCCAGCGCCAGCAGCAGCTCCGCCAGGGCCACCGGCGGTTCGGCGACGAACAGGTTCGACACGTGCCCGAGGGTGGCGATCTGCGCCGACACGGCGGCCACCACCGCCGGGTGGGCGTGGCCGAGGGTGTTGACCGCGATCCCGCCGAACAGGTCGACGTACTCCCGGCCCTGCTCGTCGACCACGACGGCGCCGCTGCCACGCACCAACGCCAGCGTCGGGGTGCCGTAGTTGTCCATCATGGACTGCGACCAGCGGTCGACCAGCGACCCGGTCATGACCGGGCCCCCGGCACGTTTCCGTTCCCGGCCGCGGTCTGCGCCGGTCCGCCCGGCGGACCCTCTCCGCTCACAACCATGGTGCCGAATCCTTCCGTGGTGAAGACTTCCAGCAGGGTCGAGTGCGCCACCCGGCCGTCGACGACGTGCGCGGCCGGCACGCCGCCGCGCACCGCCCGCAGGCAGGCCTCCATCTTCGGCACCATGCCGGACTGGAGGCTGGGCAGCAGCTTCTCCAGGGCG
>DASVVF010000031.1:0-7976 GCA_036386695.1 Catenuloplanes sp.
CTTGCCGGTCACCGACGGGACTCCCCCGGTCAGCCGCAGCCAGCGGACGATCCGGCGCACCGAGAGCCCGTGGTACGACGGGAAACCGCCGAACTGCCGACGCAGGTTCGCCGCCCCGCGCATGTCCAGCCAGCTGATGCACTGGGTCAGCGGCTCCCCAGCGGCGTCGACGGCGATGGTGCCCTCGCCCTGGGTGGACGAGCACACCGTGGTGACCGCCCGCAGGTGCCCGGGGTGGGCCCGGCCGAGGTCCGCCACCACCTCGGCGAGCGCGTCCCACCAGGCCAGCGGATCCTGCTCGGCGCCGCCGCCGGGTAGCACCCGCAGCGGCACCGCCCGCTCCGCCCAGCCGGTGATCGTGCCGTCGGCCGCGACCAGGGCGGCCTTCATCCCCGACGTGCCGAGGTCGATCGCGAGGATCTGCGGTGGCGTGGCGCCCACCGATCAGACCCCCTCGACCTGCGCGAACACCTGGTCGAACCGGGCCAGCGCCGCGTCGATGACCTCGTCGGTGTCGGCCATCGAGGTGTACATCCGCGACCCGGCCAGCGTGATGATGCCGTGGGCGACGTACGCCGCGCCCATCTGCTCCATCAGCCGCTTGCGGGCCTTGTTCTCCCGGAGCAGCTTGACCGGGTTGCGCATGTCCATCAGCATGACGCCGCTGCATTCCAGGTGGACGATCGAACCCTGGTTGTAGGCCACGTACGGCAGGCCGTACCGGTCCAGCAGGCGCTGCAGGCCGCGGGTGAGCCGGTCACCGGCGCGCCCGGCGATGACCGGGGCGTTGGTCCGGGCCATCTCCTCGATCGCGAAGTAGCCCGCGGCGCAGGACAGCGGGTTGGCCGACAGCGTCCCGCCGACCTGGATGTGGGCGCCGCTCTTGCCGTCCAGCCCGGAGCCGAAGACGGCCATGATGTCGGCGCGCCCGCCGACGCCGCCGGCCATCGGGTAACCCCCCGACACCGCCTTGCCGAAGACCGTCAGGTCGGGGATGACACCGAAGTAGCCGGCCGCGCCGCCCAGGCCGATCCGGAAGCCGGTGACCACCTCGTCGAAGATGAGCAGGGCGCCGAACTCGTCGCACAGCTCACGGACCTTGGCGTTGAAGTCCTTCGGCACCGGGCGGGTGCCCGACTCCGGGCCGACCGGCTCCACGATGACGGCCGCCGTTCCGCCCCTGGCCCGGTTCTCCCGCAGCTTGCGCCGCAGCTGCCCGAGGTCGTGCGGGAACGTCTCCCGGGTGCGGTTGGTGGCCCCGAACGGGATGCCCTTGGCGTTCATCCGGTAGGTGCCGGGCACCCGCAGGCCGTAGACCATCGTGTCGGACCAGCCGTGGTACGCGCCGCCGACCTTGACCACCATCTTGTTTCCGGTGAACGCGCGCGCCCCGCGCACGGCGGCCATCACCGCTTCGGTGCCCGAGCCCAGCGACCGGTACATCTCGATGTGCGGCATGTACCGGTGGATGATCTCGGCGAGCTTGAGCTCGTACTCGTGGAACAGCCCGGTCACCGGACCCGACTCCCGGATCACGGCCGCCACCTGCTCGTTGACCGGGCCGTAGTTGTTGCCCAGGATCGTCGGGCCGCCGGCCTGCAGGAAGTCGATGTACGTGTTGCCGTCCCGGTCGGTGAGGTACGCCCCCTCGGCCCGGTCGATCGCCAGCGGGAAGGGGTAGTTGAAGGCCAGGTTGTGCTGCACCCCGCCGGGAATGCGTTTGCGGGCCCGGTCGGTGATCTCCCGGCTGGCCCGGCACTTGGTGTCGAAGTAGTTCAGGACGTCGAGCATCGCGTCGTTGCGCAGCCCGCGCACCGGCTGGGCGACCAGCGCCTTGAGCCGCCGCATGGTGTCCTCGACATCCAGGTAGCTGCTGATGGCGTACCCGAGCCGGGCCGCCTCGCTGCCGGGGTTCTCGCCGGCGTCGCCGGCGACGGCATCGCCGGCGGCGGTGATCTCGGCGGCGGTCGCGTCGGCGCTGGGCAGGGCCTCGTCGGCGGACACCCGCACCGGTACGACGCCCTTGGTGATCTGGGCGGCGATGCGCTTCTCGTCCTTGCGCAGCTTGCTGAAGGCGATCTCCCGGATCGCGTCCGGGATGGTGTAGACCTTGCCCGCCTCGGTCGTCAGCGCGAGCAGGTAGGCGATCGAGACCTTCTCCAGCAACGCCATGTTGAACACCGCCCGGTCCGGGTCGGTGCCCAGCGCGACGATGCCGTGGTTGGCGATGATGAACGCGTTGTCCCCGCCGGCCACCTTCTTCTGGACCTTCCGGGCGAGGAAACCGGTGCCCGACGGGGCGTAGTCGACGATCGCGACCTGCCGGCCGAGGAAGCGCACCTGTTCGTCGGTGAGCGCCGGGATCGGCTTGCGCAGGAAGGCCAACGCCGAGGCGTACGGCTGGTGGGTGTGCACGATGGCGTTGACGTCGGGCCGCTCCCGGTAGACATTGGCGTGCATCCCGCACTCGATGGACGGCGCCAGGCCGGTGCCGGCGGCGTCCGGCACGTGCTTGCCGTCGAAGCCCACCAGGCAGATGTCCTCGACCCGCATCCGGTCGTAGTCGTAGTTGCTGGGCGTCACCGCGTAGAGCCGGTGGCCGGGGATCCGGACCGAGACGTTGCCCTCGGTCGCTTTCAGATACCCGCGCTCGAGCATGGTCCGGCACATGTCGACGACATGCTGACGAGAGGTGCGGTGCTCCACGAGTGTCTCTCCGATCGGGCCGCGGCGGTCAACGGATCTATCGTCCCTGCTGGGCGTGAGCGAATCTCCGTTTCCGGGACAGCGAGAATCCACCCTCGAATTATCACCGCGTGACAAAATCCTGCGGTGAGCGCGACACCGATGTCCCCGACCCCCTGGCGGCGCCTGCCCGCGGACCTGTCCACCGCGATGCGCCCGCGGCTGGCGGCGACCGTACGGGCGGTCGCGGGCGCGGTCACCGAAGCGACGCCGGCGTTCGCGACGATCGAGGACGCCAAGTTCGAACGGGACGTGCGCACCGCGGTCCAGGTGGCGTTGGAGCGCTTTCTCGATCTGGTCGGCACCGACGAGCCGGCGCTGCCGCCGCGCTTCCGGGAGGTTTTCGTGGCGCTCGGCGCCGCCGAGGCGCGCGAGGACCGCGGGCCCGAGGTGCTGCTGGCCGCCCTGCGGATGGCGGGGCGGCTGATGCTCCGGATGGCCTCGGAGTCACTGGCCCAGGTCCGCGCCGTCGACACCGCACTGCTCATCGACCTGTCCGACGCGGTCAGCGCGTACGTCGACGAGCTGGCCGCGGCCAGCACGGACGGGTTCGCCCTGCAGCTGCGCGAGCAGGCCGGCGAGGGCGACCGCCGGCGCCGGCAGCTGGCCGAGCTGCTGCTGCGGGGCAGCGCCCCGGACAGCGTGGTCGTCGCCGCCGCCGCCGGGATCGGGTGGCGGGCCATCGACGCCGTGGTGCCCGTGCTCCTGCCGCTGGAACAGGCGCGCGACGCCCGGTTCCGGTACGGAGCCGACGGCATCGTCGTCGAGCGGGCGCGCGACGCGCTGCTGCTGCTGCGCGGTGGCCCCCGCGCCACCCGCAACCAGCTCGCGGAGGCGCTGCACGGGCGTGCGGCCGTGGTGGGTCCGATGCTCGGCTGGGCGCGGCTGCCGGAGGGCGTGCGGCTGGCCGAGCTGACGGCCGGCCTGGTCGGGGCCGACCCGGGCCCGGTCTTCGCCGACGACCACCTCGCCGCGCTGGCGTTGCGCGGCGAGCCCGGTGCGCTCGCGGTGCTGTCCACCCGCCGGTTGGCGCCGCTGGCCCACCTGCGCGCCGCCCAGCGGGAGAGTCTGCTGGTCACCCTGCACAGCTGGCTGCGGCACTGGGGCTCACGGGCGGCGGTGTCGACGGAACTGTTCGTCCACCCGCAGACGGTGAGCTACCGGCTCAATCGGCTGCGGGAACTGCTCGGCGAGGACCTGGACGACCCGGCCGCCCGGTTCGAACTGCTGCTGGTGCTGGCCGTCCGCAGCCCGACGCACCAGCCGGAGCCGGCCTAGCGCGCGGGGCGGTCAGCCGGCGGGCGGCGTACGCAGAGCCAGTTCGGCGGCCAACGCCTGCTGGTTCAGCCGCGTCCAGAAGGCGGCCTGCTCGGCCGCGATTCGCTGCTGGGCCGCCCATTGGTCCGCCGTGGACAGCGCGGTGCCGGCGATCGCGGTCCAGTTGGGGCCGGCGGCGGCACCTGCGGCCTGGCTGACCCGCTGCCAGGCGGCCGCCTGGGCCTCGGCGACCCGCTGCGCGTCCGCCCACGCCACGCTGGCCGGGCCGGTCCGCTCACCGACACTGCGCCACGCCCGCGCGGCGACGTCGCGGGCCTGGTTGGCCGCCTCACCGGCCGCCTCGCGCGCTGCCTTCTCCGCCGCCTCGGCGTCGGCCATCAGTCGACGGAGGCTGGCCCGCCAGACCGCGTCGTCGTTGGCGCACCGGGTGCGGTACGCCACCATGTCGGCGGCGGCCGCGCTCGCCCATGCGAAGGCGAAGAACTCCACCAGGTCGGCGTCGGTCGCCTCCGGCCGCACGGCCCACGCCGCCGCCGATCGCACCTGCGGGCCGGGCTGGGTCTCCGGCAGCCCGGCGACGAAGCGTCGATCCTCCGCCCGGATGGCGTCGACAAACCTGGCGTCCGCCTCACTAAGTCCCGCGCGATCGCCGCGGTGGGATCCTGGGCGATCAGGGCGGCCCGCGCCGCCTTGCGGACGATCGGGCGGGGGTCGTCGGTGGAGAGCCACTGCACCAGCTCACGATCAGCCGCGGCCTGGTCGGACGCCTCGCTCGCCTGCGGCTCCGGCAAGGGAACCGCCGCGGCCGTGGCACACCGACACCTGGCGTCGATGACCCGGCGCTGACAGTCCGCAGTAGAACCGCCGCAGCGGCCACCGCATCCCCCGCCGCGATGCGGTGGCCGCTGCCGTTGGTCGGGCACCGTCCCACGACGCGGAGGGTTGGCACCACGGTCCAGCTCGGGACCCTTCCGCACCAGCCCTGAACCGGTTAATGTTCGATCGGCGTCAATTGTTCGTCGCCCGCATTCATCGGGCGGCGCTGATCCCTGCGGAGGTTTGGCGTGAAGATGCAACGGCGTAGCATCCTGGTGCTCGGAGCGGCGGGCGTCGCGGCGGGTGGCCTCAGCGCGCCCGAGTCGGCCAGCGCCGCCGGAGGGCCGGCGACCGAGACGCTGTACCTGTCCGGCCGGGACAAGGACCAGACGGTGGACTGGGACTTCATGGTCGGCAGCGGCCGCAACAGCGGGGTGTGGTCCACCATCCCCACCCCGTCCAACTGGGAGTTCCACGGCTTCGGCACATACACCTGGGGTTGGAACCTCGTCCCGACGGAGATCGGCCACTATCGCCATCGGTTCACCGTCCCGGCCACCTGGCGGGGTAAGCGCACGTTCATCGTGTTCGAGGGCTCCATGACCGACACCGAGGTGCGGGTCAACGGGCAGTCCGCCGGGGCGAAGCACCAGGGCGGGTTCTACCGCTTCCGCTACGACATCACCGACCTGTTGACCTACGGCGGCGACAATCTGCTGGAGGTGACGGTCAGCAAGGACTCCACGGACGCGTCGATCAACCGGGCCGAACGCCAGGGTGACTACTGGAACTTCGGCGGCATCTACCGGCCGGTGTATCTGGAGGCCTTCCCGGCCGAGTTCATCGACCGGCTGGCGGTGGACGCGCGGGCCGATGGGAACCTCTCCGTTGAGGTGCACCTGGGTGGGATCACCGCCGCGGACACGGTCGTCGCGCAGGTCAGACGGCTCAACGGTGTCCCGGTGGGACTGCCGTTCGGGGGGCGGATCGCGCCGGGCACCGAGCAGGCGACGTTGCGCACCGCGCTGGCCCGGCCGCTTCGGTGGACGGCGGAGACCCCGCATCTCTACAAACTCGACGTACGCCTCTACCGGGGCCACCGGGAGGTGCACCGCACCGACACCCGCTTCGGGTTCCGCACCATCGAGGTACGCCCGGGCGACGGCGTCTACGTCAACGGCACGAAGGTCATCCTCAAGGGCGCCAACCGGCACGTGATCTGGCCGGACTCCGGCCGGGCGACCAGCGCCCGGATCAGCCGCGACGACATCGTGCTCATCAAGCAGATGAACATGAACGCCGTCCGGATGTCGCACTACCCGCCGGACACCCACTTCCTGGATCTGTGCGACGAACTGGGCCTGTACGTGCTGGACGAACTCGCCGGATGGCAGAAGGCGTACGACGAGGCGGCGGCGATCCCGCTGGTGAAGGAGATGGTGATCCGCGACGTCAACCATCCCTCGATCCTGTTCTGGTGCAACGGCAACGAGGGCGGTTGGCAGACCGCGGTCGATGACGACTACGCCCTGTACGACCCGCAACGCCGTCCGGTGCTGCACCCGTGGTCCACCTTCAGCGGCATCAACACCGATCACTACGAGTCCTACGAGAACACCCGCCGGATCCTGTCCGGGTCGACCATCTTCATGTCGACGGAGTTCCTGCACGGGCTCTACGACGGTGGCCACGGGACCGGGCTGGACGACTACTGGAAGCTGATGATGAGCAGCCCGCTGAACGCCGGCGGGTTCCTGTGGGCCCTGGTGGACGAGGGCATCGTCCGCGACGACCAGGGCGGTCGGATCGACGTCACCGGCAACTCCGCGCCGGACGGCCTGCTCGGCCCGTACCGGGAGAAGGAGGCGAGCTTCTACACGGTCAAGGAGATCTGGTCACCCATCCAGGTCACCGACCTGGAGGCCTTCGAGGAGTCGTTCCCGGCCGACTTCACCGGACGCATCGCGATCAGCAACCACTACCACTTCACCAACGCCAGCCAGTGCCGGTTCGACTGGAAGCTGGTGGGCTTCTCCGGGCCGGCGCGCCCGCACGTCGGGCACCGGCCGATGTCGCAGGGGCAGGTGAAGGGACCGGACATCGCCCCCGGCGGCACCGGTGCCCTGAACCTGCGGCTGCCGGCCGGTTGGCGGCGGGCCGACGCGCTGACCCTGACGGTGCGTGACCCGGCCGGCAAGGAGCTCTACACCTGGGTGTGGACGATCAGGAAGGCGGCCGACCACGCCCGGCGCGCGGTGACCCAGGGGCGGGGGCGGACCGAGGCGAGCGCGGACGACAGCCGGGTGACGTTGCGGGCCGCCGGCACCGAGGTCACCATCGACGCCGGCACCGGACGGCTGGCCACGGTGGCCCATCGGGGGCAGGCGGTGTCCTTGACCAACGGTCCGACGCTGGCCACCGGGAACGCCACGTTCAGCGGCCTGACCCACGGCCCGGACGGCGCAGGGTACGTCGTGCAGGCCAACTACACCGGCGATCTCTCCTACGTGCGGTGGCGGATGGCACCCAGTGGTTGGTTGCGGCTGGAGTACCAGTACAGCCTGACCGGCAGCTACGACTACTTCGGGGTCAACTTCGACTATCCGGAAGCCAACGTGCGCGCGATGACGTGGCTGGGCGAGGGCCCGTACCGGGTGTGGAAGAACCGGCGGCGGGGCGTCGAAACGGGAGTGTGGGAGAAGACCTACAACGACACCGCCACCGGTGCCGACCACTGGGTGTACCCGGAGTTCAAGGGCTACCACGCGAACACCTACTGGGCGACCCTGCGCACCACCGAAGCCGACATCACGGTGGTGGCGGAGCAGGAGGACCTGTTCCTGCGGGTGTTGACGCCGCGTTGGGGTTGGGACCCCCGGTTCACCGCCCCCCCGTTCCCCGCGGGCGGGATCTCCCTGCTGGACGCCATCCCGGCGATGGGGACGAAGTTCGACCCGCCCACCAGCCTGGGACCGCAGGGTCAGCCGAACGTCGCCGCCGGCGACTACCGGCGCACCGTGCACCTGCGCTTCGGGAGGATCTGAGCGCGGGCGCCGCGCCCGCCGGAGCTATCCGGCGGGCGCGGCGCCCCGGTCGGGCGCTGAAGCGCCGGCGCGGCGATCAGCGGCGACCACGTG
>DASVVF010000032.1:0-4772 GCA_036386695.1 Catenuloplanes sp.
TGGCCCGTTGACGTGGCGCACATGCGCGCGGGACGCTGCGGCGGGACCGCGGCGCAACCGTGCGTTCACCTACCAGGAGGGTCGTCGAAGCGCGATGAACATCGTCGTACTCGTCAAGCAGGTGCCTGACTCCGGCGCGGAGCGCAACCTGCGCACTGACGACAACACCGTCGACCGCGGGTCGGCAAACAACGTCATCAACGAGATGGACGAGTACGCCATCGAGGAGGCGTTGCGGATCAAGGAAGCCCACGGTGGCGAGGTCACCATCATGACGATGGGCCCCGACCGGGCGACCGAGTCGATCCGCAAGGCGCTGTCGATGGGCCCGGACAAGGCCGTGCACGTCGTCGACGACGCGCTCGCCGGCTCCTGCGCCGTGGCCACCTCCAAGGTGCTCGCCGCCGCGCTGGGCACGCTCAACCCCGACCTGGTGATCTGTGGCGCCGAGTCGACCGACGGTCGGGTCCAGGTGCTGCCGCACATGCTCGCCGAGCGGCTCGGGGTGGCCGCCCTGACCGGGGCCCGCAAGCTCACCGTCGAGGGCAACACCCTCACCGCCGAGCGGCAGACCGAGGAGGGCTACGAGATCGTCTCGGCGGCCACCCCGGCGGTCGTGTCGGTGTGGGACACCATCAACGAACCGCGGTACCCGTCCTTCAAGGGCATCATGGCCGCCAAGAAGAAGCCGGTGCAGAACCTGGGGCTGGCCGACCTCGGCGTCCCGGCCGACCAGGTCGGTTCCGCCGGGGCGACCAGCACCGTGGTGGAGCACAGCAGGCGCCCGCCGCGCTCGGCCGGTCAGAAGATCACCGACGAGGGCGACGGCGGCGTCAAGCTGGTCGAGTACCTCGTGACCGAGAAGTTCGTCTGATCAGGCCACGAGGAAGAGGAGACGGAAGTCATGGCTGAGGTTCTGGTCGTTGTCGAGGCCACCCAGGCGTTCGGCGTCAAGAAGGTCACCCTGGAATTGCTGACGATCGCCCGGCAGTTGGGCAGTCCGGCCGCGGTGGTCCTCGGGGGGCCCGGCGCCGCCGCCCAGTTGGGCGACAGGCTCGCCGAGTACGGCGCCGAGAAGATCTACGCCGCGGAGAGCGAGGAGATCGACGGCTACCTGGTGGCCCCCAAGGCCACCGTGCTCGCCGAGCTGATCAAGCGGGTGCAGCCGGCGGCGGTGCTGCTCGCCTCTACCCAGGAGGGTAAGGAGATCGCCGGCCGGCTGGCGGTCAAGCTCGACAACGGGCTGCTCACCGACGCGGTCGCGGTCGACGCGGACGGTACGGCGACCCAGGTGGCCTTCGCCGGCTCCACCATCGTCAAGTCCAAGGTCACCAGGGGTCTGCCGCTGATCACCGTCCGGCCGAACTCGGTCACCCCGGCCCCGGCCCCGGCCACCCCGGCGGTCGAGCAGCTGACCGTGCAGGCCACCGAGACCGACAAGCTGACCCGGGTGGTCGAGCGGGTGGCCGAGCAGAAGGGCTCCCGTCCGGAGCTGACCGAGGCCTCCGTGGTTGTCTCCGGCGGTCGCGGCATCGGCAACGCGGACAATTTCAAGCTGGTCGAGGAGCTGGCCGACCTGCTCGGCGGCGCGGTCGGCGCGTCCCGGGCGGCGGTCGACTCCGGCTACTACCCGCACCAGTTCCAGGTGGGACAGACCGGTAAGACGGTCTCCCCGCAGCTCTATCTGGCACTGGGCATTTCCGGGGCCATCCAGCACCGGGCCGGGATGCAGACCTCCAAGACAATTGTGGCGGTCAACAAGGACGCCGAGGCGCCGATCTTCGAACTGGCCGACTTCGGCGTGGTGGGCGACCTCTTCAAGATCATCCCGCAGACCGCGGAGGAGATCCGCAAGCGCAAGTAGCGCCGTTGGACCATTCGGGCCGGTGACCGCAGCGCGGTCGCCGGCCCGTGCCGTCGGTTGCCCGTGCCGCTCGCGGCGGCGCGCGACAGGTCAGCCGGTCAGGGTGCCGCGGAGCACCGTCGTACCGGAGTGCGCGGCGTTGCTGTCGTAATCCTCGGCGGACACGTCCACTTCGCGGAAGGCCGTCAGGTCCACCGTGCCCGGCAGCGGCAGCGACGCGTGTCGGGTGGCGCCGAGCGCCCCCAGCGGAAACCTCGCCCGGGTGGTCGGGTCGATCAACCACACCTGGTAGTAACCGGTTGGTGGTGGCAGGCCACCCACCTGCAGGTCCAACGTCGCCGGCTGGCCAACGGCGGTCAGCACCCGGGCGGCGCCGGTGGCATCGCCCGGGGCGGCCGGCGGCGGGGACAGCTCGGCGCGGGCCATCACCCGGGATTGCGGCGGCCGGTCGGACAGGCGGGTGACCAGCAGCGTGCCGCCCATCGCCAGCAGCGCCGCGACAGCGGCGATCAGCGGCGGGCGTACCCACGCGGGCAGTCGCCGGGGACGTACCCACGCGGGCCGTCCCAGCGGGCGTACCCACGCGGGCAGTCCCGGCGAACGGCTTGCGGAGCGGGGGGTCCGGCGTTCCGGCGGTGGCCCGGCCGGCGCCAGCCCCTTGTCGTCCCGCCCATCGCCCGGCCGTGGTCGGCGGGGTAACGGCCCGCCCCGTTCCGGGGGGCCCGGCGACGACCCGTCGGGCTCCGGCAGCCGCGACGACCGCCCACCCGGGTCCGGTCGCGGAGGCAACCCGCGCAGATCCCGGGTCGCCGTGCCCAACTCGGCGATGTGCCGCATGGCGTCGAGCTCGTTGTGGCAGGTCGCGCAGTCGACGAGATGGCTCGACTCGACGTCGTCGGCTGAGCTCTCGCCCCGGGCGAGCCGAACCATCCGGTCCGGATCCAGGTGCCGCACCGGGTCCTCCCGTCGTCGTCGGCGGGCCTCGCTGTGCCGCGCCCGTCAGGGGTCTTGACCGTACCCAGAGCGGGACGGTCGCCGGGCCGCAAATGGTCGGTTGGTCCCCGACATCGCGATGCCCGCAGCCGCGGAGGAATCCCGCCCTCGGCCGGCCCGGCCCTGCCCTTCCCTTGCCCCGGCCCTGCCATGCCCACGGCTCTGGCCTGGCCTCCCCGGCCCGGCCCCGGCTCTGGCTCTGGCTCTGGCCTCCCGGCCCGGCCCCTGCCTGGCGCGGCCGGCCCGGGACAGTGTTTCCGACAGCCTTTGCTCTGCTTCCCCATAGGAAGCGGCAGCCGTCCGATATCCGGACGTCAGGTGCTTCCTCCTGGGAAGCAGAGCAAAGGCGGGTGCGACGTACCCCACCGCTCCGACGTTCGGGATCTTTGCGACCCCCCGACCTTCGCGATCCCTGCGACCGCTCCGACCTTCGCGATCCCTCCTGACGGCTTCGACCTTCGCGGCCTTCCCTGGCTTTTCCGGCCTCTCCTGACCCGGGCCGCTGGCGGGCCGGGCCGGGCGTGGCCGACGCGCGGGACGGCCGGGTGGCGTCCGGAAACGACGGTGGCTGCCGGCCGGCGGGCGGTTACCCCGGCGGCCGTTAGGCTGACAGGCGATGACCTACCTGGATCACGCGGCTACCACGCCGATGCTCGACGAGGCGCTCGAGGCGTATGTCGCCACCGCCCGCGAGGTCGGCAACGCCTCGTCACTGCATGCGCCCGGCCGCTCCGCCCGCCGCCGGGTTGAAGAGTCGCGTGAGCGGATCGCCGCCGCGCTGGGCGCCCGTCCGTCCGAAGTCGTCTTCACCAGTGGCGGAACCGAGAGTGACAACCTCGCCGTCAAGGGCATCTTCTGGGCGCGCCGGTCCGCCCAGCCCGGCCGGGTGCGGGTGGTGGCCAGCGCCGTGGAGCACCACGCCGTGGTCGACTCCATCGAGTGGCTGGTGCACCACGAGGCGGCCGAGGTGACCTGGCTGCCGGTCGACTCCGCCGGGCGGTTGCGCCCGGGCACCCTGCAGGCCGCCCTGGACGCCCACGGCGACGAGATCGCCGTGGTCAGCGCCATGTGGGCCAACAACGAGGTCGGCACGGTGCAGCCGGTGCCCGCGTTGGCGGCGCTGGCGGCCGGGCGGGGCGTGCCGTTCCACACCGACGCCGTGCAGGCGGTCGGGCAGGTGCCGGTCGACTTCGCCGCCAGCGGCGCCGCCGCGCTCACCGTCACCGGGCACAAGCTCGGCGGGCCGGTCGGGGTGGGCGCGCTCCTGCTCGGCCGCGACGTCGGGTGCACGCCCCTGCTGCACGGCGGCGGCCAGGAGCGCGACGTACGCTCCGGCACCCTGGACGCGGCCGGCATCGTGGCCTTCGCGGTCGCGGTGGAGTCCGCGGTCAAGAGCCAGCAGGAGTACGCCGCCCGGGTGGCCGCCCTGCGCGACGACCTGGTCGTCCGGGTACGCCAGGCCGTACCGGACGTGATCTACAACGGTGACGCCGCTGACCGGCTGCCCGGCAACGCGCACTTCTCCTTTCCCGGCTGCGAGGGCGACGCGTTGCTCCTGCTGCTCGACGCGCAGGGGATCGCCTGCTCCACCGGTTCGGCGTGCTCGGCTGGGGTGGCGCAGCCGTCGCACGTGCTGCTCGCGATGGGCGCTGACGACGACCGGGCGCGTTCGTCGCTGCGCTTCACCCTGGGCCACACCTCCACCACCGACGATGTCGACGCGCTGATAGCGGCGCTGCCAGGGGTCGTGGAGCGGGCCCGGCGGGCCGGCGTGATCAGGGCCACCCGCAGCTGAGCTGCGGTCGTGCCACCGCGGCTCCCGCCCCCGCCCGGCTGCTGAGGGGCGCGGGTGGGCGGCCCCCCGGGGGCGCGGGGGGTCGCTGGCGGGGGGCTACCCTCGACGGGTGAGGGTTCT
>DASVVF010000033.1:0-2374 GCA_036386695.1 Catenuloplanes sp.
CTCGACCTGGATCGTCGCCGAGCCCTCACGCGCGGTCGAGGTCACCTCGCTGAGCCCGTCCAGCCCCTGGATGGCGGCCTCGACCGGCTCCACCACCTGCCGCTCGACGATGTCCGGGGCCGCGCCGGCGTAGCGGGCGGAGATGAACGCGGCCGGGAACTCCAACGACGGCAGGAGCTGCTGCTTGAGCGCCGGCACGGTGTACACGCCGAAGGCGGTGATCATCAGTGCGATGAGCGCCACCAGGCCGCGGTTGGCGAGGCTGATCCGGGCCAGAAACGACATGAGCGATCCCCTGCTCGACGTTCGACGGTCCTCGGAGCGCTGGCGCCGCGGCGAGGCGACCTCAGGCGAGGTCGAGGGCGCTGGCGGCGGCCAGCACGTCGTTCTTGATCGTGGTCGGGGTGGGTGCGGTGGAGATCGCCCACTCCGGGTCCTTGAGCCCGTGGCCGGTGACCGTGCAGACGATCGTCGACCCGGCCGGCACCTGCCCGGCCTCGGTCTGCTGGAGCAGGCCGGCGACGCTGGCCGCGCTGGCCAGCTCCACGAAAACGCCGACCTCGCGGGCCAGCAACCGGTACGCGGTCAGGATCTCGCGGTCGGTCACGGCGCTGATCAGCCCGCCCGAGGCGTCGCGGGCGTCGAGCGCCTTGGTCCAGCTGGCCGGATTGCCGATCCGGATCGCGGTGGCGATGGTGGACGGCTCCCGGACAGCGGCCCCGGTCACGATCGGCGCGGCCCCGGAGGCCTGGAAGCCGAACATCCGGGGCAGCCGCTTGGCGTTGCCCGCGTCGTTGTCCTCGCGGTACCCCATCCAGTACGCGGAGATGTTGCCGGCGTTGCCGACCGGCAGGCAGTGGATGTCCGGGGCGTCACCCAGCGACTCGACGATCTCGAACGCCGCGGTCTTCTGCCCGTGCAGGCGGAAGATGTTGACCGAGTTGACCAGGGAGACCGGGAAGTCCTGGGACAGCTTGGAGGCCAGCGCCAGACAGTCGTCGAAGTTGCCGTTGACCTGCAGCAGCTTCGCACCGTGCACCAGCGCCTGGGCCAGCTTGCCCAGCGCGATCTTGCCCTGGGGGACCAGCACCGCGCAGGTCAGACCGGCCCGGGCGGCGTACGCCGCGGCCGACGCGCTGGTGTTGCCGGTGGAGGCGCAGATGATCGCCTTGGACCCCTCCTCGACGGCCTTGGAGACCGCGACGGTCATCCCCCGGTCCTTGAACGAGCCGGTCGGGTTGGCGCCCTCGACCTTCAGGTAGACGTCGCAGCCGGTGCGGGAGGACAGCACGGGAGCCGGCACGAGCGGGGTGTTCCCCTCGTGCAACGTGATCACCGGCGTGGTGGCGCTGACCGGCAGTCGGTCACCGTATGCCTCGATCAGTCCCCGCCACATGGCGTTCTCCTGTCCAGCCTGCAGAGCGTCCCCGCCGACGAAAGCCTACGAGAGTTGTCCGGCCAATAAGGTGCGTGTCAAGAATGCCGTACCGCGCCCGGGCACGGCACCGACGTCCGGCGCCGACCACGTGCCGGGACGGATCGATCGACGCCCGCCCGCCCCGCTCAGCCGCCTTCGACCCGCAGCACGCTGGTGATGGACCGGACGATGTCCATCTCCCGCAGCTCCTCCACGGTGGCGGCCAGGGCGGCGTCCGGGGCGCCGTGGGTGACGATCACCAGCGTGGCGTCCTCGTCGCGGCCGGACTGGCGCACCGTGGCGATCGAGACCTCGTGCCGGGCGAAGACCCCGGCCACGCCGGCGAGCACGCCGGCCCGGTCGGCCACGTCGAGGCTGATGTGGTAGCGGGTGACCGCCTCTCCGATCGGGCGGATCGGCAGGTCGGCGTAGGCCGATTCGCTGGCCGCCCGGGTGCCGGAGAGCCGGTTGCGGGCCACCGCCACCACGTCGCCGAGCACCGCGCTGGCGGTCGGTGAGCCGCCGGCCCCGCGTCCGTAGAACATCAACTGCCCGGCCGCTTCGGCCTCCACGAAGACCGCGTTGAAGGCGTCCCCGACGCTGGCCAGCGGGTGGCTGCGCGGGATCATCGCCGGGTGCACCCGCGCGCTGACCGACTCGTTGCCGGCCGGGTCGCTCGCCCGGGTCGCGATGCAGAGCAGCTTGATCGTGCAGCCCATCGCCTTGGCGCTGGCGATGTCACCGGCGGTCACCGCGGTGATCCCCTCGCGGTACACGTCGGCGGCGGTGACCCGGGTGTGGAAGGCCAGCGAGGCGAGGATGGCGGCCTTGGCGGCGGCGTCGAAGCCCTCGACGTCGGCCGTCGGGTCGAGCTCCGCGAACCCGAGCTCCTGGGCTTCGGCCAGCGCGTCGGCGTAGGTCGCGCCGGCCTCCGACATCTTGGTGAGGATGTAGTTC
>DASVVF010000034.1:0-3674 GCA_036386695.1 Catenuloplanes sp.
GGCCAGCGACCAGCCGACGACCGGCGCCCTGTCCGCCGGTGACCGGCCCCTGGCCGACGCGCTAACCGCCGGCGCCACCGGCGGCTACCGCGCCGGTGGGCGGGACCGGGTGTTCTCCGCTCAGCCGGTGGCCGGCACGCCATGGCGGCTGGTCGCTTCGGTGTCGACGGAGGTGCTGTTCGCCCCGACCCGTGACTCCGGGGTGTGGCGGGCCACCCTGGTCGTCGTGGTCGCCGGGGCCGGTCTGCTGGCGGTGGTCGGCGCGGGCCGCAGCCGGCGCAACCGGCGGCTGCTGCAGGAGAGCGAGCAACGCTTCCGGGACGTCTTCGACAACTCGCTGATCGGAATGATCATCACCGCCCCGGACCGCCGGATGTTGCGGGCCAACCCGGCGTTCTGCTCGATGATCGGCTACACCGAGCCGGAACTGCTGGCCCTCACCTTCGAGGACATCACCCACCCCGATGACCGGGGTGGCACCGCGGCAGCGATGGGCGAGGCCGTCGCCGGACGGATCGGCGGATTCAAGGCGGAGAAACGGTATCTGCACCGCGACGGGCACACCGTACACATCTCCCTGACCACCTCGCTGCTGCGTGATCACGCCGGCGCCCCGTTGTACTTCGCCACCCAGGTCGTCGACGTGACCGAACGCAAGACGTTCGACGTGGTCCAGGAGGCCACCAACGCGAAACTGCGTGAGGCGCACCAACGGGTGGCCGACCTGGTGGCGATGCTCTCCCACGACGTCCGGCAGCCGCTCGGGGTGATCACCGGCTACACCGACACGGTCCTGACCGACTGGGCGGTCCTGACCGACACCCGCCGGCGCAATTTCCTCGGCCGGATCTCGGCGGCCGCCCGACGGATGTCGATCCTGGTGGAGGACATTCTGGCGCTGACCAACCTGGACGCCGGTACCACCGAACCGCGCCGGGCCAACGTCGACGTCGCCCTGGCCGTCCACGAGGCGATCAGCCAGCTGTCCGGCGAACACGCCGAGACCGTCACCGTGGCTGAGCCGGGGCGACCGACGTACGCGGTCGTGGACCCGGGGCACCTTCAGCAGATCCTGCTCAACCTGCTGGGTAACGCCACCAAGTACGGCAGCGCCCCGGTCGACGTGACCATCGCCGCGGCCGGCGAGGCGGTGACCGTCACGGTCACCGATCACGGCGAGGGTGTGCCGGAGGACTTCGTACCGCACCTGTTCGAGCGCTTCACCCGAGCCACCACCGGCGCGGCCGTGACGAAGAAGGGCACTGGTCTGGGGCTCTACATCGTCGCGCAGCTGTCCCGCGCCAACCACGCCACCGTGCGGTACCAGGCGAACCAGCCCAGCGGTGCGAGCTTCACCCTTAGCCTCGCCGCCGCGCCGGCATCCCACGATCCCCGCGGAAGCGGGCACCGCCGCGGCGCCGACGTCTCGACGGCGGCCGGTCTGACCGCACTGCTGCGGTTCTGACCCGGGTCGCGGCCGTTCCGGCGCGGGATCCCGCCCGGTTCTGACGCGGGTTGCGGCGTTCCGGCCCGGGTCGCGTCGGCGGGTCGGTCAGGACCGGCCGGCGTCCGCCGGCGTCCGCCGGGTCGGCGGGACCGAGCGCCGGGTCAGCCGGCTGACCAGCAGGGTGAGCTGCGCGCGTCGCAGCCAGGCGATGACGCCAGCGACCACCAGCAAGGCGAGCGACAGGGCTGGGCTCACCCGCAGAATGAGAACGTTGGTCAAGCTGGCCCCCGCCATGAGGGCGACCAGTCCGACAGCGGCCGGTCCGGTCAGCAATGGGATCAGCAGGCCGATGGCGCCGGCGAGTTCGAGCGCGCCGACGAGGTAGCGGAGCCACTGGCCGGCACCGATCTGGGTGAACATCCCGATCATCTGTGGGTCGCCGGCGAGCTTGGCGAGTCCCGCTCCGGCGAACGTGGCGGCCAGGGCGATCTGCAGGGCCCACCGGACGGCGGTCCGGGCCCGCCCTGCGGTAGTGCTGGTCGGACCGGAGCCGGTGGGGCTGGTGGTGACCATGGGGTCCTCCGAGGGGGCGTGGTTTTCCGGAGCCGGGGTCCGGTGGGCAGGGTGTGACCCGGCGGGTCGCCGCAGGCCTCATCGGGCGAGCAGGTCGTCCAGTCGCTGGTAGCCCTCGGCGACGCCGTACTCCATGCCGCTCGCGACGATCGCGTCGCGGGCCTGGAAGGAGTCGACGAGCAACGTCGAGGTCAGTCGGGTGAGACCACCGCCCGGGTCTTCGAAGACCAGCCGCTCCAGCGCGACGTCGTCGTCGGGGCCCTCGAAGCTGAAGGTCTGCACGATCAGGTCCGCCGGACGCACCACGTGGAAGCAACCCCGGGCGGTGAACCCGTCGGCCCCGCTGAGGTGTCGGTAGCGGTAGCTGCCGCCGGTACGGCAGTCGTAGTGGTCGATTTCCGTGCTGGTGCCGCGCGGGCCGTTCCACTGAACGAAGAGGTCGGGGTCGCAGTGGGCGCGGAAAACCCTGGCCGGTGGCGCGTCGAACTCCCGGATGGTCCGCACGAGCGGGACGTCGGGGTCGGCGGTGACCTCGGTCCGGTGGGTGCCGGCGGTGCTCATGTCGGTGCTCCGTTCTCGGGGGGTCGGGGCGCGGGGTCGACGTCGTCCGGCAACGCGCGCAGCACGTCGTCGAGTCGGCGGTAGCGCTCCTCGGCCTGCCGTCGGTAGCGCTCGATCCACTTGGTCATCAGGTTGAACACCTCGGCCTCGAGGTGGACCGGCCGGGGCAGGGCGGTACGCGCGCGGCTCACCAGACCGGCGTCCTCCAGGACCTTGAGGTGCTTGTAGACGGCCTGAACGCTCACGTCGTAGGGCTCGGCGAGTTCGTTCACCGTCGCGTCGGCGATCGCCAGCCGGGCCACCATGTCGCGCCGGGTGGGATCGGCCAGCGCGGAGAAAACCCGGGAAAGTGGGTCAGCCGCCACCCCGCCACCGCTCCTTTCAACTATTTGGTTGAAAGGGAGCCTACGAGTTGACCTGGAGCGTGTCAACCAAGTGGTTTAAACGCCGAGCCCAGATGGGGCAGGCGACGGGCGGCGACGACCCGCCGGGGCACCGTACGACGAGGCCGCCCGCCGGGCTCCTCAGGAGCCGGCGGGCGGTCGACAGGGGTGCCGGGCGGGTCCCGGGCAACGGAACGGCGCGGGTGGGCGCACCGGCAGGGATCAGTGCCAACGGGGTGCGCGGCGGCCGTCCGTGGTCGGCGCCCAGTCGGCGCCGTCGCGGCTGTCGGCGGTGAGACCGGCGACCGAGGCCGCCGCCAGGAGCAGGAAGAAGAGAAGAAAAAATGCGATGTCCATGGCGATTAACCCTTTTGTTGGCGGGTTGAGCCGGTGCGCACCGGTTGATTACTAATAGGATGCCGCAGCGCCGCCACGGGCGACAGTGGCAGTGATGCCACACATCCTCGAAATCCTGCCAGGTCGGCTGTATGCTCGGTCACATGCTGACCAGCGTGGCCGTCATCGCCCTGCCGGATGTCGCCGTGTTCGAACTCGGCGTGCTGTGCGAGCTGTTCGGGTACGACCGCAGGGCCGATGGCCTGCCCGGGTACCGGTTCTCGCTGTGCACGCCGGGCGGCCGGCCGGTGGCCACCCATGCCGGGTTCACCCTCACACCCGGTCACGACCTCACCCCGGTGCGGACCGCCGAC
>DASVVF010000035.1:0-44946 GCA_036386695.1 Catenuloplanes sp.
CCGGCGCCGTTGTCGATCTGGACGACGGCAGCGCCCGGTGGTTGGCCGAACGCGAGTACGTCGACCTGGTCGACCCCGACCCCAACCCGCCACGCCGTAAGCGCCGGCAACGTGCCACCCCACCCGATCCGGTCACGCACAGTGAGGCATCGGGGGTGGGGGATGACCCCCCGGCCGACCCTTCCACCACCGGAACGTCATAGCACCGCTGATCTTGTACGGGTTTCGGCCCCGTGACCCTTCACCGACCGTAACCGCGCCCCGGGCGCCGAACACCGGGAGGGCAGCATGGGCGAGCGCGGACCCGTACCCAAGCGGGCAGACCAGCGGCGGCGCCGCAACGGCGACGACCCGATCACCCGAGTTGCAGCGGGTACTCCGGTTGTGGCTCCGCTGCTGGCCTTCCCGGCGCACCCGATCGCGCAAGACTGGTACGACTCCCTTGCCCGGTCGGGACAGGCGCGGTTCTTCGAGCCGTCGGACTGGCAGGCCGCCCGGCTGGTCGCCTACGACCTGACCCGGCACCTGCACGCCGGGCGGGTGTCCGCGCAGATGCTCGCCGCCATCTGGTCCGCGATGGGCGACCTGCTGACCACCGAGGCGTCCCGGCGTCGGGTCCGTATGGAGATCGACCGGACCACGACCGCCGAGGTCGACGCCGCGCAGGCGGCCAAGGTCGCCGTGATGGATGAGTACCGCCGTGGCGTCGGCGCGTCGTGACGCCCTGGGCGCGGTGGTCACCGGACCGGTCGGGCTACCGGAACGCACCCTCGGGTGGGCCATTCTGGAATGGACGGTGGAGTACCTGCGCCAGCCGGACGGCCCGGACGCCGGTACGCCGTGGCGGTTCACCCCGGAACAGGTGCACATCCTGCTGTGGTGGTACGCGGTCGACCCGCTCGGCCGGTTCGTTTACCGCCGCGCTGTCATCCGCCGCAGCAAGGGATGGGGTAAAGACGCGTTCGCCGCCGCGCTGGTGTGCATCGAGTTCATCGGCCCATGCCGCTTCGGTGGCTTCGACGCCGCCGGGCAGCCGGTCGCCATCGGCCACCCGAACCCGTGGGTGCAACTCGCCGCCGTGAACCTGACGCAGACCCGCAACACGATGACGCTCATTCCCGGGATGCTGGCCCCGGCCGCGTTCGATGACCACGGCATCGACCTGGGCAAAGAGATCATCTATAGCCGGGTCGGTGGTCAAATCCAGTCGGTGACCTCCTCGCCGCTGGCGTTGGAGGGCGCCCGCCCGTCGCTGTTCATCGCCAACGAGACACAGCACTGGTTGGCCAACAACGACGGTCACGAGATGGCCCGGGTGGCGCGGCGCAACCTGGCCAAGTCCCGCGACGGCTCGGCCCGCATGGTCGAGATCACCAACGCGCACGAACCCGGGTTGAACTCCGTCGCCGAGCAGTCCTACGAGGCGCACCTAGCGATGGTCGAGGGCCGCACCCGAGGCCGGGGCCTGCTGTACGACTCCCGCGAAGCGCCACCGGAAACCGACCTGAAAGACCCGGCCAGCCTGCGCGCCGGCCTGGTCGCCGCGTACGGCGATGCGACCTGGGCGAACCTGGACCGCCTGGCCGATGACATCTACGACCCGAACACCCCCGCGTCGGAGTCCCGGCGGTTCTACCTGAACCAGATCACCGCCAGCGAGGACGCGTGGACCACCGGCCCGGAGTGGGAGGCCTGCGCCGTGGCCGACCAGTTCGCCCCGGGCGACGTGGTCGCGCTCGGCGGAGACTTCAGCCGCACCGACGACGCGACGGCGTTGGTGATCTGCCGGCTGTCTGACGGGTTGCTCGACCTGGCCGGGGTGTGGGAACGCCCGACCGGCCCCGCCGGGGACGGCTGGGAAGTCAACCGCGACCAGGTCGACGGCACCGTGGAACACGTCTTCGGCACGTACCAGGTGGTGGCGTTCTACGGCGACGTGGCCGGCTGGGAGTCCTACATCGACGTGTGGTCGGTGCGCTACCGCGACCGGCTCAAGGTCAAGGCGTCGCCCCGGTCGCTGGTCGGGTGGGACATGCGCGCCCGCACCTCGGAATTCACCCGGCGCGGCGCCGAGGCCACGCACGCCGCGATCCTCGACGGCACCCTCAAGCACACCGGGCACCCGGTGCTGCGCCGCCATGTGCTCAACGCGCGGCGCCGGCCGAACCGGTGGGGCGTGTCCTTCGGCAAGCCGCACCGCGAAAGCCCGCTGAAGTGCGACGGATTGGCCGCAGGGTGCCTCGCCCGGATGGCACGCCAAGACGCCCTCGCCGCCGGCATCGCTAACAATGACGCCCGTACCGGACAGGTTTGGGCGTTCTGAGTACCACAGGGGTCGCGGCCTGCCTTCCATGGCCAGGCATCTATCTGGAAGCCCGCTGTTAACCATCCGTCCAACTACCGTCCACCAGGGAGTCATAAAGTCCGACTGGTGATGGCAACCCACAACAACTCCCATAACGGACGGTCCGGACCAGGTCAGCAAGGCAGCGACTCGCCAGCCCAAGATGGCCCACCAGAGCGCCCCGACGGCTCGACCGCCCAGCGCGAGGAGCCGATCGACACGCACGATCAACTAGATGATCAGCGAAAGGGAGACGCGGACCAACGGGAACGGGACACTGACGAACGATGGCGCTACGACTCCCATGACCCAGGTGAGTAACCCGCCCAGTTAGACCGCCGTAACCACAACCCCGTCCGGGCACCTCGCTCATGAACCGGAGGGGGTGACCTGTTGCTCAACCAGCGCGACGCCGTCGACACCGCCGCCCGCATCCTGCCGATGTACCGCGCGGAGTTGGACCGGCTGGACAAGATCGACCGGTACCTGAGCAACGAGCACGATGGCCCGTACATGCCCCGGTCGGCCAGCACCGAGTACAAGCTGCTCGCCAAGCGGGCGCGGACCAACCTGCTACCCCTGGTCGTCAACGGCGTGGCCCAAGCCCTGTACGTGGAGGGTTACCGGCGCTCCGACGGTGGCGACCAGGCGCAGGCGTGGCAGTGGTGGCAGGCCAACGGCCTTGACGCCCGGCAGTCCGCGATCCACCGGGCGGCGCTGTCCTACGGCACCGCGTACGTCACGGTGACCGCCGGGGTGGACGACCTGGGCGCCCGGCTGCCGGTCATCCGGGGGGTGTCACCTCGGCGGATGTTCGCCGTGTATGACGACGTGACCGCCGATGACTGGCCCCAGTTCGCTTTGCGGGTGGACCCGTCACAGGTTGGCTCCGACCGGCGCCTACTGCTGCGCCTGTATGACGACACGGCCGTGTACTTCCTGTCGGTTGACGCGTCCGGCGACCGCCCGGAGTACATCGAAACCCGCCGGCACGACATCGGGTTGTGCCCGGTGGTGGCGTTCCGCGACGTGCCCGACTTGGAAGGCCGCGCCCCGGGACAGGTGGAGCCGCTGATCCCGGTACAGGACCGGATCAATCAAACCGTCTTTGATCTGCTGGTCGCGCAGACGTTCGGCAGCTTCAAGGTCCGGCACGTCTCCGGGATGGCGCCGCAGCTCGACGCCAACGGCAACCCCAAACCCCTCGCGGTTGACCAGCGCCGGTTCCTGATGGCCGCCGACCCGGATACCCGCTTCGGGCAGCTCGATGAAACCGACCTGCGGCCCCTGCTGGACTCGGCCGACGCCGGGATGCGGCACATGGCCGTGATCTCGCAGACCCCGCCACAAGACCTCCTCGGGCAACTCGCCAACCTGTCCGCCGACGCGTTGACCGCCGCCCGCGACGGGCAGACCCGCAAGCGCGTGGAGTGTGAGCACATTTTCGGAGAGGCGTGGGAGCAGTCGTTGCGGCTGGCCGCCTACCTCGGCGGGGACACCGACGGCGCCCGGGACCGCTCCGCACAGGTCGCCTGGCGTGACGTGGAGGCCCGTTCGCTTGCGCAGGTCGCCGACGCCCTCGGCAAGATCGCCACCATGCTCGGCGTGCCGGTGGAGGCGCTGTGGCAGCGCATCCCCGGCGTGACCGCCACCGACCTCGCGGAATGGCGCCGGCTCCGGCAAGCCGAGCAGGCCGCCGACCCGATGCGCCGCCTGGCCGACACCGTCGACCGGCAAGCCACCCCCACGTAGCGGAGGTGAGCGCCGGTGCCGATCTCCACCACCGGCGCCGCGCTCACCACCAAGCACCGCCGCGACCAGGCCAACATCCGCGCCGCGTTCGGCGTGGACTTCCTCACCGCCTGGCGCCTGCTCGACCCCTTCCAGCTCGACCCCACAACGGCGGCATGGCTGGCCGTGGTCGAGCAGCTCGTCAGCGGATGGCGCCGCACCTCAGCGACGACAACCGCCGGTTACTACACGGCGCACCGTGGCGCCGAACTGGCCGCGCTCGACACCGACCAGGCGCCGCCGCTGCGCCTGGTGGTGGACGGCGGGCCGGACCCGGCGGCGCTGCGGACCTCGCTGCTGGTCACCGGACCGGTCACGATCAAACGCCTGTCCGGGCACGGCGTCCCGGTGCCGGAGGCGGCGCGGGTCGCCGCCGTGCGCGCGGAAGCCGCCGCCGCCCGTCACGTCCTCGACGGCGGACGCGCCACCATGCGGGCCACGATCGCCGCCGACCCGGTCGCGCTCGGCTGGGCGCGGGTGACCGATGCTAACCCGTGCTGGCTGTGCGCGATGGCCGCCAGCCGGGGACCGGTCTACAAGACCCGCGACACCGCCCTGTTCCTCGACAGAACCGGCGGGCAACCGTGGCACGACGGGTGCGGCTGCACAGCGGAACCGATCTACTCCCGCGACGCGGACTGGCCCGGCGATGGGCGGAACTGGGCGCGGCTGTGGGAGGAAGCGACCGCCGGACTGTCCGGGGAGGAAGCCCGCCGCGCGTTCCGTCGGGCCGTGGACGCCCAGCGCGGAACCGGAACACCGACCGGAACCGGCATCGACCGTGCCCCGGACGGAACCGGAACCGCAGCGACACGCGACCCGGAACCGGAACCGACCCCCCAGCGGCCGACGGAACCGGAAGCGGAAGCAGGCACGGAGGCGGAACCGGAAGGTGGCCGCGCTGACTGGGCGGAACCGGAACCGGACCCGCTGGGCGGCATTGACCTGGCGGAACTGTCCGACGAGGAACTGTTCGACCTGTTCGGGGAAGTGTCCGCCCAGGACGATCCGCCGGAATCGGCGCTGTGGGCGCTCGACGCCGAGATGGCCCGGCGGGAGGAAGCCGCCGCCCCGCCACCGCCGGCGGAATCCGATCCGCTCGACGGGGTCGACCTGGCGGAACTGGCCGAGGATGAGCTGTACCGGCTGTGGAACGCCCACCCGCACCGGGCCGACACCGTCGCCGCGATCGGGGCGGAACTCGACCGCCGCGACCAGGCCGCCGCCACCTCGTCCGCTCCGCTGCTGGACGACGACGACGCGGAACTGACCGAGGAACAACGGCGCGTTGACGACCTGGTCGCCCGGGGCTGGGACTACCTCGACGCGTACGCCGAGGTGTACCAGCACGACCCGGCAGAGCTGGCCCGCCAGCAACGCGCCGCCGCGCTGGACGCCGACCGGCGGGCCGGGGAAACCCGCGACCAGACCGCCCGGCGCATGTACGACGAATGGGTCCGCACGCAGCTACTCGCCGCCGAGGACGCCACACGCGGGAACCTGCTCACCAAGGCGGCGCAGGCCGCCGGCATCAAGGCAGTGGAACTGTTCTCCGGTCCGGCCGCGCGTGCCCGCAAGTGGGCAAGCGAGGACCTGAAACGATGGTGGGCCGACGGCAACCCCCGGCTGACCTACACGGAGTTTCGCGCCGAACTGCTGGGCCGCGACACCGACCGCCAGGCCGCCGAGCTGATCCGCGCACAGGGCAACGACAGGGATTTCGGACTATGACCATGCCGACCAGGCTCGAACGGTTCCGCGCCGCGCGCGCCGCCCGCTTCGCCGCCACCCGCGCCATGCCGATCACGGCCTGCCCGTACCGCATCGACGGCGACGCCCGACAACGCGTCCTCGTGCTCGTGTTCGTCCGCGAGTACCTGCGGCACCGCCCGGCAGACCCGGGCGACACCGCCATCTAGCACGCACGACGCGCGAGCCCCGTACCGCAGGCCGGTACGGGGCTCGCGGCGTATCCGCACACACCCACCACGCCCCAGGAGGGCCAACGCCATGAGCGACACCAACACCGGCCAGGAGCCAACCGACACCACCCCGCTCGGGAGCGACCCGGCTGGCACCGACGAGCGGCGCCCGCCGTGGGAGCGCACCGGCGAACCGTTCGACCCGGCCCGCGCGTGGTCGCTGATCGAGCGGCTACGCGGTGACCTGGCCACCGCCCGCACCAGCGGACGGCCCGCACCGACCCTGACCCCGACCGCGACCACGCCGACCACCGCACCAGCGGCCCCGTCCGCACCCGTGCAGCCGACCGCGCCCAGCGGACAGCCGGGCGACGTTGGCGACCAGGTCGCCGCGCTGCGCGCCGAGCTGACCCGCGAACGGCTGGCCCGCCGCTACGGGCTGGATGACGACCTGGTCGACCTGCTCGGCACGGGCAGCGACGAGCAGATCGAGGCCCGCGCCAAGACCCTTGCCGACCGGCTCAGCAAGCCGGGCGCGTCCGGCTCGCCGGTGCCGCGCCGCCCGATCGAGCAGTTGCGCGGCGGCGCCGACCCGACCAGCGACCCGGAGGAAACCGACCCGGAAAAGCTCGCCGCGAAGATCCGCCGCCGCTTCTGACCCCACCCCACCGCACGGCGAGATGCCCGCCACGGCAGCCGGTACGCGGACACCCCTTGACCCCATTGGAGGTACGCCGTGGCGAACGCATTCCTCAAGCCGACCGTCATCGCCCGCACCGCGCTCGGGCTGTTGCAGCGCGAAATCGTCCTCCCGGCCCTGGTGTGGCGCGACGCGGTCGCGGACTTCACCGGCGCCCAGGGCGACACGGTCACGCTGCGGGTACCGGCGCGGCTGACCGCCCGCACGATGCCGATGCGCGACCGCACCAACCCGATCGTCGTGGACGAGCTGACCGAAACCAAGGTCGACGTCTCCCTCGACACGCACGTCTACAACGCCGTCGCGGTCACCGACGAGGAACTGACCCTCGACATCTCCGATTTCGGCACGCAGGTGTTGCAGCCGCAGATCCGCGCGGTGGCCGAGGGCCTGGAGAACCAGCTCGCCGCCGAGATGGTCGCCGCCTCCTACGCGACGACGGTGACCGTGGACCGGGCCAAGCCGGAGGACACCGTCGTGGACGCCCGCGCCGCGCTCAACAAGGCCAACGTCCCGATGGGTGACCGGTTCCTCGTGCTTGGCGCGGACATGGAATCGGTGTTCCTCAAGGCCGAAGGACTCAAGAAGGCCGACGAGTCCGGTTCGGACTCCGCGCTGCGCGAGGCGTCCCTGGGCCGTATCCGGGGGTTCGGGACGTACGTGTCCAACGCCATCCCCGCCAACGTCGGATACGCGTTCCACCGCTCGGCGTACGTCCTCGGGATGCGCGCCCCGGTAGTGCCCGACGGCGCCGCGTTCGGCCGGTCGGAGTCCTACGCCGGTATGTCGATGCGCTGGCTGCGTGACTACGACGCCCTGTTCCTGCGGGACCGCTCCGTGGTGAGCGTGTTCACCGGCACCAACCATGTCGCCGACGGCGCGGACGGCCCCGACGCCGGCACCGCCCCCGACTTCGTCCGCGCGGTCAAGCTGGTCCTGCCCGCCTCGTCCCCGTCCTGACAGATCGGGGGCGTGTGATGGACCTGCCCCGCCTCGCGGCGCTCGACGCGTTGCTGTCACGCGTGGCCCGCCCGCTGTCCGCCGCGCAGCGCGGGCGGGCCGAGGCGCTGCTTGATGACATCTCCGCTGAGGTCCGCGACGCCACTGGCCGGACCTGGACCCTGCCGGACGGCACCCTGGACCCGGCGCGGCCGGCGCTGCTGGCTGTGGTGGTGCTCCGGGCTGCGAAACGGGCGCTGGACAACCCGAGCGAGCTGGCCGCCGAAACGGTCGGGGACTACTCCCGCCGCTTCGCCGACCAGGCCGACACCGGCGGGCAGCGGGGTGGGGTGTATCTGAGCGCGGGTGAGCGGCGGATGCTCGCCGCGCTGACCGGCGGGGGTGACCTCGTCTCGGTGCCCGTCATCCGGGACGTGAGCGTGTCCGACACGGTGTGGGTCCGTGACCAGTACGGCGGCGATGCCCTGCCGTGGCTGACTGGGGAGGAGGCCGGGCGGTGATCCTGCCGCACGCGCTGATCGTGCATCCGTCGGAGCTGACCACCGACGGCGACGGCAACCCGGTGCGGGTGCCGGCCCGGGTAGGGGTGCCGGCCGCCGGTTACGTCCAGCCGGTCACCTCCACCGAGGACACCGCCGCCGGGCAGGCGTCGGAGTCCCGGCACGTCGCGTACCTCGACCCCGACACCCCGCGCCTCGACGCGTTCTCCCGCGTGCTGGTCGACGGCCTCGCCTACGAAACCGTGGGCGAGGCGCTGTGGTTCGCCAACCCGGAGGCCACCGTCACGTACTGGCGGGTGACGCTGCGGAAGGTGGGCGGCTGATGGCATCCGTACCGCGCGATCTGGGCCGCCGGGTGGCGCGGCTGCCCGAGGTTCGCGCCCACGTCCGTGCCGTGGCCGAGCGGGTGTTGACCGCCGCGAAGGCCCGCGCCGCCGCGCACAGCGACTCGGGCACCTTCGCTGACTCCCTGTCCGTGGTGCGCGGGCGCGTTGACGCCCAGGTCGAAAGCGACGACCCGCACGCGGTGTCCAAGGAGTTCGGCCACACCGAGGTTCGCACCGGCCGCCAGGTGCCCGGCATTCACGCCCTGGGCGGGGCCGCCGCCGACATCGCCGCCGAACGGGGGTGAGCCATGTTGCCTGACGCCGAAGCGCTCGCCGTCGCCTGGCTACGCGGCGCACCGGACCTGACCGGCATCGGGTTCGGCACCCAACGCCCGCCCGACCTGGCCGCCCGGCTGCCGTTCGTGGTGGTCGAGCGGATCGGCGGGACCGCCGAGGCCCCATCGTGGCGGGCCGGCGCCCTGGTCGACCGGGCCGGCATCAACGTGCAGGCGTGGGCCGGACCGCACCGCATCGACGCCCGACGACTCATCCACACCGTTGTCCACAGCCTGTTGTCCATACGCGGCGTAGCGCGACCGGGCGGGGTGATCGTGCGCGTGGCGATGCTCGCCGGCCCCACCGCGCTGCCCGACCCCTCCGCCCCGGACACCGTTCACCGGTTCACGACGTCGGTGCAGGTGACGGCGCATTGACGATCACTACCGGCGTCGGAACGGACGGCGTTTGCGGTCGACAGGCCGTCACCAGCATGGCGACTGCTTGAACAAGCGCCGCGAGCGCCGTTACGGCCGCGATTACACCCACTGATCGGTTGATCTGTGCGCGCTGGGGCCTGGGGGATGTCCGTCTCGGCATGGCGTTGGTCCATTCCTCAAGGGGTCCATATTCCGCTGCATGTGCCGCTCCCCTGGGGCTGTGAGACCTGCTGACAAAGACGAGATTACGGGGCGGCGACAACCCTCATGTGAAGGAGTAAGACATGGCCTTGGACGACACCACGCTCGTGATCCCGGGCGTCGGCTACATCCACACCGCACCGACCGGCACCACCCGCCCGGCCAACGCCGCCGCGCCGCCCGCGCCGTGGGTCGACAACGGTCACACCGCCGAAGACGGCTTGACGATCAACTTCGAGATCAGCACGACGAAGCGACGCACCTGGCGGTCCCGCTCCGGTGTCCGGGTGTCCGTGGACGAGGTCAACTTCACGCTGTCGTGGACGGCGTTGCAGGTCGACAACGACAGCCTGACGAACTACTTCGGCGGTGGCGATATCAGCCTGCCGGACACGTTCGGGGTGGTGAAGAACCCCGCCCCGGTCGAGCGGGCGCTGTTCATTCGCCTGGTGGACGGTGACGACGAGGTCGACCTGTACGTGGCCAAGGCCGCGCTCGGCCCCGGCGGTGAGTCGACCGCCAGCCCGGAGGACTTCACCGGCTTCCCGATCTCGGCCGAGGTGCTCGACCACGCCGCCGCCGCGCACCTGGCGCAGTGGCTCGCCCCGCACCTGGGCGCCGCCTCCACCGCAACCCCCTAACCGTCCCGTGTCTGCCCCGGGGCGGGTGCCGCAGACCCGCCCGCCCCGGGGCGCTCCACCACGCCCACCGGTCTGCCCCCTGCTTGTTGGAGGTCTGCCCTCATGTCCGATGCTCTCGACGCCGCCGCTACCGAAGCCACCCGCGCCCCGGGTGAGCCGGTCCTGACCCACAACGCGCACGGCTACGTCTGGCGCTTCGGCCAGATCGACGTACGCCCGGCCCGGCTACGCCGTTACGCCGAGCTGGCCGAGTCCCTTGCCGGGCGTCGCCCTGATCAGATCAGCGGGCCGGAGGCTATCGAGTTGTCCGCGACCGCTGAGGACATGCTGCGTTCCGCGCTGCCGGCCGCTGACCGGGCGCGCTTCGATGACGCCCCGTTCGGTGGTGCGGAAATCGGCGCGCTGATCTCCGACTACTTCGCCGCGCTCGGGATCGGCCCGGGGGAATCTGCGGCCTCGCCCGCCTCCTCGTCACCCACGGCGAAGCGGTCGAGGCCGACCTCGCGCAGACGGGCACGCCGCTAACCGACCTGTGGACCGGGCGGCTGAGCCTGCGCCGGCTGCTGGTCCTGGTCCGGGAACTGCCCGCAACGTCCCGCCTGGCTGTGGCGGTGCGCGGCGGCCCGGCCCATGACGGCTGGGGAGTTGAGGCGTACCTGCTGGCCGCGTTGCTGGACGCGGTGCAGGCCAACACGCACGCGCTGATTCAGGTCAACAGCCGCAAGAAGGTCCGGCCCCCGGCCCGGGTGCCGCTACCCGGCAAGCCGGATCAGCGGCGGCGCACCGTGCGCGTCGCCGAGCTGCCCGGCGCCCGACCCACCGCACACCCGCCCGCGTCTGCCTGACGCACCTATCCCGGGGAGGTGGCGTGGTGGCCGGTCCCGGTGGAGTGCAGGCCGGGCGCCTGGCGGTTCGGGTGTTGCCGGACACCACGGCGTTCGCCCGGTCCCTGCTGCGCTATCTCGACCGCATCGAGGCCCGCACCGTGCTGCGGCTGGGCACCGACCTTGACGGCGCCGCCCTGGTCGAGCAGGCCCGGCAGGTCGCCGCCGCCGCGCAACGCGCCGCCGCCGTGCGGCTGCCCGTCGGCATCGACGCCGACGGGGTGGTGCGTCAGGCCCGGCAGGTCGCCACGGTCGCCGAACGCGCCGCCCCGGTCCGGCTGCGCGTGGACCTGGACGTCGACAAGCTCGCCGCCGGGGCGGCCCGCCTTGCGTCGATGGCCGCGACCGGTGCGCGCCTCGGGCTGGTCGCGGCATCGCTGGCCGGCGCGGTGGTGCAGGCCGCGAACCTCGCCGCCGCGCTGGCGCCGGCCGCTGGTGCGCTGGCCGCGATCCCGGCCCTGATGGTCGGCGCGGTCGCCGCCGCCGGGGTGCTGCGGTTGGCGTTCGCCGGGGTGGGCGAGGCGATCCAGGGCAAGCCGGAAGCCCTCGCCCGGCTGGCCCCGGCCGCCCGCACGGTCGTCGACGAGCTGCGCGCCGCCGCCCCGGCCGCCGACGCGCTGCGCCGCACCGTGCAAGGCGCCGTGTTCGGCCCGCTGATCGGTGAAGCGTCCGCCCTGGCCGGGACGTGGCTGCCGCTGCTGACCGCCCGGCTGTCCGGCATCGGCGCCCAGTTCGGGGCGCTGTTCGCGCAAATGGCCGCCGGTGCCCGCACCCCGCAGTTCATCGCCGGTATCGACGCCGCGTTGCGTTCCACCGGCGCCGGGATCGGCGCGCTGCGCTCGGCTGCCGTTCCGGCGATGCAGGCCCTCGGCGCGGTGATCGGCGCGTTCGCCCCCATGCTGGCCGGCGCCGGCACCGGGTTGGCCGGGCTGGGGCGGGAGTTCTCCGCGTTCATCCTCGCCGCCCAACAGTCCGGCCAACTGGCCGAGTTCGTCACCGCTGTGGCCGGCACGCTGCGCAGCATCGGCGGGATTCTGGTGCAGCTCGGCGGGATCATCGCCGCCGTCATGTCCGCCGCGAACACCGCCGGTGGCGGGCTACTCGGCAACCTGGAACAGATCCTCACCGCCGTTAACGCGTTCCTCAGCGCGGGTGAGGGGCGCACCGCCCTGCAAGCCCTGTTCGCGTCGGTGTCGCAGGTGATCGGGGCGCTGCTGCCGATCCTGGCCGATCTCGTTGGCGCGCTCGGCCCCGGCATCGCCGCGCTACTCGGCCCGTCCGGGCTCGCCGGCGCACTCAAGGCGCTGGCCCCGGCCGCGAAGCCGGTCGGCGCCGCGCTGTCGGCGCTGGCCGCTGCCGCCGCGCCGCTGCTGCCGCTGCTCGGGTCGCTGCTGGCCAACGCGCTGACCGTGGCCGCCGGGATGGTGCAAGTCCTCGCCGCCGAGTTCGGTCCGATCATCGCCGTGGTGGCCCAGGTCGGCACCGCCCTGGCGCAGCAACTCCTACCGGTGCTGACCACGCTGATCTCCAACGGGCTGCCGGCCGCCGTGGCGTTGGGCACCGCCCTGGCCAACGCCCTCGCACCGCTGGTCCCGGTCATCGTGGAGATGGCCTCGACGTTCCTGTCCGTGCTGCTGCCAGCGCTGACCGAAGTGCAGGCGACCCTCAACGGGGCGTTGTTGCCGGTCATCACGCAGGCCGCCGCGAGCATCGGCGGGGCGCTGCTCGACGCGCTGCGCCAGCTCGCCCCGCACATCCCGGCCCTGGCCCGCGCGTTGGCCGGGCTGGCGCTGGCCTGGGTGCAGATCGTGACAGCGATGCTGCCCCTGGTCCCGCTGCTGGTGCAGGTCGTGACCTGGCTGATCGGCAACAACACCCTCGGCCCCGCCTTGCAGGTCGTCACTGTGCTTGCCCGGGTCCTGGCCGCGACGCTGGGGGTGGTGGCCGAGGCGCTGCGCGTCGCGGTCGGGTGGCTGTCCACGACCGCCGGGTGGGCTACCCGCACCGGTGCGGCGATCGGGTCCGGGTTCGGTGCCGCGCTGCGCGTCATCGCCACCCTGCCCGAGCAGATCCGGCGGGTGTTCACCGGCGCCAGTTCGTGGCTGGTCGGCGCCGGCCGCGCCATCGTGGACGGGTTGCTGTCCGGCATCCGGCAGATGGCCGCCCGTGCGATCCAGGCCGCCCGCGACGTCGCCTCATCGATGCTGAACGCCGCGAAAAACGTGCTCGGTATCCGCTCACCCTCGCGGGCATTCGAGCAGATCGGCGCCCAAACGGTGGCCGGGTTCGTCGCCGGGATCGACCAGGCGAGGCCCGCCGCGTCGCGGGCTATGGCCGCTGTGCTCACCCCGCCGGCCGCCGGCCCGTTCGGGATCGCCGCCGCCGGGCTCAGCGGTCCGACGGACCTGCGCGACCCGGTCGTCAACCTCACCGCGCTGGTCCGCGTCGGCGACGGGCCGGTCATCGACGCCGTGGAGTCCGCCGTGTCATCCGACCCCGAGCGGTTCGCCCAACACATCCGCGCCGGTGAGCGGGGGCTGACCCGCCGTGGCTGACGACAAGGGGGTACAGGGGTGACGTTGTATCTCGGCCGGCCCGGCCGGTGGTTAGTGCTGCCGGACCCGGCGCCCGGTGTCGGCGCGTCGCTGGTGCGCCCGTTCGGGGAACACACGACGCTGGACGGTGGGCGGGTCATCGACTTCGCTGGCGCCGGCCGCCGGGTGTTCACCCTGCGGTGGCAGCGGTTGACCGATGACGAGTACGCCGTGCTGGAACAGGTCCACGGCGGCGCCCACGGTCCTGGCCCGTTCGTGCTGCTGCCGACCGGGTTGCGGTGGAACTACTTGTCCGCGTGGCAGGCCGCCTCCGGTGGCATCGGCACCTACCCGGCCGGGTTCTACCTCAGCGACGCCACCGAATGGTGGGCGCTGGCCAGCACCCCGCACCCGGTGCTGCGCGGCCCGCGTGCGATCGCGTGGCAGCTCACCCCCGGCACCCTGGCCGGTCGGATGCGGCTGCATTCCCCATCGGGCGGGACCGGCTGGCCGGTGGTGCCCGGGTTGGCGTGGACGTTCACCATCGCCGCGCAAGCCGACCCGCAGGCCGGTATCCCGGTGCGCGTGACGGTGCTGCTGCGCTGGTTCGACACCGACGGCGCCGAGGTCACCACCACACAGGTTGAGGCCACCGTCACGCCCGGCGCCTGGTCGCCGCTGCTGGTGTCCGGGACGCCGCCGTCGGCTGCGGTGACCGTGCACCCGGAGGTGATCGTGGCCGACGCGTCAGTCACCGCCGAGACGGCGCTGTACCTGGACACCCCGGCGTTGGAGATCGGGCCCGCGCGCGGGTGGCTGCCCGGCCGTGGCGTGCCGGTGGTGAGCATGGTCGAGCTGAGCGACACCTACGCCTGGCACGACCTGCACGACTGCGAAGCGACGTTGCGGGAGGTGGCCTGATGCTGTGGGTGAACCCTGCCGTGGAGGTGGCGATCCTGTCCGCCGAGCGGCACGCGAGCGTGTGGCTGTGGGTCGACTGGGACGGCGACGAGCGAGGCCAATGGGGCTCCATCGAGGACATGTCGGCGTTGGTCACGTCGTACCGGCTGGAACGCTCCCTGGACGGGGAGCTACCCGAGCAAGTCCGCATCGTGGCCGGCGCCGGAGCCGCGCTCGCCCGCGTCACCCTCACCGGCACCGGTGGGCTGTCCGGCGCGGCGTACTTCTCCCCACTCAATCCCGCCTCGCCGCTGGGGCGGACCCGCGTCGGGCGCTCCGCGTACCTGGCGATGCTGTGGGACTCCTCCGACGGCCCGCGCCTCGTGCCACGCCTGGTCGGCTCCACCCGGGCCGTGAGCGTTAACGCCGCCAGCCGCCAAGCCACCCTGACCATGCTCGACAACCGCGAACGGTTGCGCGGGCTGGTCGCCCTGCCGCCGATCGAGGGCGCCCGGTACGGCGCCAACGCCACCTGGATCATCTCGTGGGCGCTGGCGGTGTGTGGGTGGACGGCAGCGCCGCGCCCGCGCAACATGCGCCGCCTCGGCCCGGTCGCCAACGCCCGATGGATCAGCGACGCCGCTGTCTGCCTACCCCTGCACGGTTCGCTCTGGCCGTGGTTTCGTGGCCTGTCGCACGGCGGTGGCCTGCCGCCTGACCTGCAAACGGTCAGCGCCAACGGCGGCGCACCCGTGCCGACCCGGCCCCGGTTCGTGCCCGGCCCGTTCCTGCTCGGCGCGTACGCCGGGGCGACGGCGGCGAACCGGTACACCGCCATCCGCGCGACCCTGCCCGCCTCCGACGGCGCCAAACCGGTATTCGAGACACCCGCCCGCACGGGGCGGCTGGAAATGTGGGTGCGCGGCGACGCCTACCCGTTCACCGGCAACCCGTCGGAGCGCGCTGTGGCGTTCAGCGCGCACGGGTTCAACGGCCAACCCGTCTTCACTGTCGGGGTGTGGCGTGACCGGCGAGTGTTCGCCGAGCTGCTCGACGGCGCCACCGTCCGGTTCCGCGTGTCCAACTTGGAACTGCCCGAGGACGGCAAGTGGCATTTCGTCGGCATCGCGTTCCGGCTCTCCGGCAGTCAGCCGCAGGTTGTGCTCTGCGTCGATGACGAGAGCGAAACCATGCCCGTCACGCTGAGCGGGTCGCCAGCGGTGACCGACCTGTACACCCTGACCGCGTACCTGCCGCTGGCCGACCTGCAACTCACCGCAACGCCGCTGGACACGGCATGGCTCAACGACGGCATTACCGAGCGCACCGAGTGCGACATCGACCCGTCCGGGTTGGAGCTCGACGCCGTCATCGAGCGTGACCAGCGCGAGGCATGGGGGCTGCTGCGCGAGATCGCCGCCGCCGAACAAGCCGTAACCTTGTGCGACGAGTTCGGGAACTTCGCCTACCGCACCCGCGCCCGGCTGGCCGCATCCACCACCCCGGTCCTCACGCTGACGGCCGCCAACGCCATCACCGACATCACCGTCACCGAAAGCCTCGACACCGTCCGCACAGTGGTCGAAGTCCCGTACACCGCCCCGACCGTCGGCGCCGGGTACGCGTGGAGTCTCGACCAGCCCGTCCACGTCCCCCCGAACGGGCGGGTCACCATCCCGGTCGTCCTGGACGCCCCGGCCGTACAACTCAAGCTGAACCCGCTGCTCATCTCGGGCGGGGCGCCCAGCATCCCGGACTCCTACTTCCGGGCCTACAGCAACCCCGACGGCACCGGCGCCGCCATCACGTCCGGGTTCAGCGCGTCCGGGGGTTCGTTCACCACCACCGGGCAGGGCACCGTGCAGTTCAGCAACAGCACCGGGCAAGGCGTCTACGTCACCGAGGCGCGGCTCGCCGGGCGGGTCATCCGCACCCGCCCCACCGGCGCCGCCGTGGCCGAGCACCCCCGGCTGGCCACCAGCGGCGAGCAACCGCAACCGCTACGGCTGCCGGACTCGCAATGGGTCCAGCGTCACGACGTGGCCGCCGCCCTGGCCGCCGCGATCCTGCCCGACGTGGCCGACCCCCGCCCCGTCGTGACCGACCTGGCCATCCGGGGCGACCCTCGCATCCAGCTCGGGGACCGGGTGCGCCTGGTCGACCGCGACGGCATTGGCGTTGACGGCGACTGGTGGATTACCGGCATCACCGAAACCCACGAACCGACCAGCGGCTACGCCATGCGGATCACCGCCCGTCAAGCCGGCTAACAACCCGCGCGGCGCCGGCCGCCACCACACAACCGACCAGGCCGCCGAGGCACCCGCCCGGCGGTCCTTTCGTGCTGCCCAAGGAGGGCGACTCAGCCATGACCGACATCCGCCCCGACCCGTCCAACGCCCCGCCCCACGCGTGGCTCGACGGCGACCCCTACGGCACCGCCGGCACCGCCACCGGCGACACCGCGCCGCGCCTGGCCGTGATGGCGCTGGCCGCGTGTACCTGTGTGCCCGCGCCCGGACTGGACATCGAACGCAAGCGCCTCGCCGCGATCGGCGGGCGGTGGCTCGGTACCTGCGGTGACCGGAACCACACCTATGGGTTCCACGTCCCGGCGTGCCGCCTGCCCAGCTCCGACTACTCGATGCGCGGCGCGGCGAACCGTCCGGCTGATAACCGGTACGGCTGCGCCATCGACATCGGGATGAACTGGCCCGCCGCCCGGACCTGGCTGCGCTGGCTCATCAAGGCCATCGCCGACGACCGGATCACCGGCATCGCCGAAGTCATCGGCTCCTACGACGGCCGCAACGTGCGGTACTGGTCCGACGCCACCGGCTGGCACACCGACGGCGTCAAGTACACCGGTTCGGGTCACGACACGTGGACCCACGTCGCGGTCTACCGCTCCACCGCCACCCGCGATCACAAGTTGCTCGCCGGCTGGACCGCCACCACCGGCCCCGGCACGACCACCCCGCCGAAGCCCAAGCCGCCCACCCCGAAGCCGCCGGCCGTGCCACCGTTCCCCGGTCGCGTCCTGGCCTACACCCCGGGCCGCCCGCTGATGAGCGGGCAGGACGTACGCCAGTGGCAACAGCGCATGAAGGCCCGGGGCTGGAACATCACCGTCGATGGCGTGTACGGGCCGAAGTCCCGCGACATCGCCACCGCTTTCCAGCGCGAAAAGCGCCTCACCGTGGACGGCAAGGTCGGCCCGCAGACCTGGCGCGCGGCATGGACCGCACCCGTGACCTAACCAGAAGGGAGGTACCCGTGGCCGCGCTGGACATCTACACCGCCATCGCCGGGACCGGCGCGGCCACCACCCTCATCGGCGCCGTCATCGGCCACATCGCAGGCCGCAGCCGCACCCGCGCCGAAATCGCCCGGCTCGAAGCCGAACGCGATGTCCTGCGGGCGCAAGCCAGCCAGGCCATCGCAGAGGCGGCCGGCGCCCTGGCCGCCGAGCTGCGCGCCGAGCTGGACCGCCTGGCCGACGAGCTGGCCGCCGCCCGCGCCGCAGCCCAACGCGCCGAGTCCGAAACCGTGCGGCTACGCGTCGAGCTGGCCGCCGCCCGCGCCGAGATCACCCGACTGCGCACCACCCTCGACGCCATCACCCGCGACGGGTAACCGGCGCGTCAACCCAACTGCCGGTACCGCTCGCCACCGTTCGATCGAGCCAAGTTCCGCCACCTCGGAGGAAGCAATGAAAAGCAACCCGACCGGCTACGGCGCCACTATCTCGGTCGCCGCTAAAGCCGTCCTTGTCGCCCTGGTCGCCGTCGGCGCCCTGCCCTGGGACGACGCTACCGTTGGCGCCGTCGCCCTGGCCGTGGCCGCCCTGGTCGACCTGACCATCTATCTCGGACTGGTCCGGCCATGCGTGACCCCGGTCGCCGCGCCGAAGGACAACAACGGCACGCCACTGGTGCCGGTCTACAACCCCGCCAATCCGAACACCCTCAACTAGGTATCAACAAACGGCCCATCGATAAATTAGCCTCATTCGTCAAGTGCCCCACCTACTCGCTTTCCCAATCGCGAGCAGGTGGGGCACCTTTCGGCATTCCACGTCCAAGGAACGGCAGGGGTTACTTTTTATCGATAGTCATGGGACGGATCGACGCCTGCATAAACCGGACTACGAAATATGCTCCTAAGCCAGCAAAAATTCCGGCTGCGGTGTCAGTAAGCCAATGATGCCCCGAGACGACTGTGGCTACTGAAGTTGCCGTTGCCGCTGAAACCTGGATAACCCGTCGAGCTGCAGACGTTAGCACCTCGGCTACCAGAACCATGGCCAAGCCATACCAAACGACGGAGTTGGCCGCGTGCCCCGATGGGTACGACTGACACTCCGGCCCGCCGCAGAATTGCTTACTGTAGAACTCAACGGCGGTGGCTAGCGGGTCACCTGGCGCGCCGCGTCGAAACAGCACCTTGGCCGGCGCCACAAGCGCAATGAGCAGGGCAAAGGTGGCGCCCCAAAGTATGAAGGGTTTGAGGGTCCGAGTACGCCATACCTGGACGACTGCGAGGATGAGGGTCGCAGCGGCAAGTGGGCCACCCTGTCCCAAATGTGCGACAACCCCACTCGTATCAACAATCCATCCAGGGGTACTTTCTTTGGTCCAGTTCCTGACACTTAGGTCGAAGCCAGAGAGCCAGCCGGTGGCTACGAGTGCGGTAATCGCGGCGTAGACGGCGATCGCCGCACCCGCAGCCACCAAGCCGCGATGGTGGCGGCTGTTGGGTTCGCTCATGCCGAGGGAGGCTACACTACGCCGCAAACGCGGACTGGCATAGCTCAACCATTGGCAACGCCAGTCAGTTGTTGCTGATGGTCCCCCAGCAGTTGTAGTTGCTGACAAACAGCTTGTATCGGTTCCTTAGGTTTCCCACTCGCCGGGAGCTTTCTCCGTCATAGACCTTGCCACTCGCAACAAGGGCATTGTTGTCGAAGTCACGCAGAGTCCAAGAGCACCAAATGGACCCCGCCACATCCGCGAGGCGGACCCTAACGTCGATGTAGTGACCATGCCCATTGGCGAATACCGGCCGGGTCGTACATTCCCCTCGGCAGCTTTCACTGTCAGCAAGAGCAGGGGAAGCCATTAGCGACAGGGCGAGACCCCCGGCCGTAAAGACAGATCCAACTCTCAAAGCCCATTTGCGCATAACAATCCTCCATGTTAGCCGGGAAACCGACGCATCTCCATGGCCACAAGCAGCCAACGCGGAGGACGCTACGGAAATAGCACCCATGGATCAACCTTATCGTGACTTCTATCACTTATGCCCGTTTAGGGTGGCTAAATACGTAGGCGCGACTTAACGTCACGAGTTGCGCCTATACGGAGGAATCGATTTCCGAATTCATGAGCGGCGGTCGACCAACTACCGCAGGACAACGCAGGGCCCACTCACCTTGACATTCGCAGTACGCGTACTATCATACGCGTAAAAAGAACGGCCCCGGTCGGGTGCGGGAACACCAAACCGGGGCCTCGCAACGGAACTGACCCTTAGCCAAGGAGTCCCGATGCTTGACCTCGACTTTACCGCCGCCGCCAACGTGCGCCGCGTCCGCTGGATCGCCCTCGGGTCCGCCGAACTCATGTCCGCCGTGGGCGAGTTCCACCTAGCTACCGAGATCGGCATTGCCCCCTGGCTCGCGTGGCTGCTGCCCGTCGCGCTCGGCATCTACGGGTACTGCGCCTTCGCCGCCGGCAACCGCGCCGACGTGTGCGCCGCCCTGGCGCTCATGGTGATCTGCCAAGGACTGGCTCACCTGCTCGCCGTCGAGCTGATTCCCCGGCACTGGACGCTGATCATCGCCGTGTCGGCCGTCGCCCCAATCGTCTGTTGGCGCGTCCACCACCTCGGCCAGCACACCCCCGAGGCGCCCGCCCCAGTCGACGCCGCCCCAGTCGCCGGCATCAGGCCCGTCATGGTCGACAAGCCTGCGGCGCCAGTGCCGCCGATCGACGCACCCGCGCCCATCCCGGCCGAACCCACCGCCGACGACAGCGACCACGGCGCGGCGCCCACGCGGCCCGTGCGTCGCCCCGCAGCGGAAACCCGCAAGCTCGCAACCGAGATCGCCGCGACGGAACCCGGCATCACCCGGGAGCAACTTGCCGCCCGCCTGAACATCAGCCCACGCCGCCTGCGCACAGTTCTTAACGCCGCCTGACCTTTCGCAAACGAAGGTCCCCGCCCTAGGTTTACCCCGGGCGGGGACCATGTTGTCGTAGTAGGGCCTGCTCGCCTTACGCGGGAAGGTCGAACGCTCCGTCCTTTAAACCGTAGACGAACGAGGACCAGTCTTCGGCGCTGAAGGTCAACACCGGCCCGTCCTTGTCCTTACTGTCCCGCACGTCGACCGTCGGGCCAGTGTCCTTAGCCTCCACACACTGACCGTTGTTGCCGGATCGGCTGGCCTTGACCCACTCATTCCGCTTCATTAGCGCGCTCCCTGATGAACTTTACGGATTCCGCTGGCGACATGGCCAGAGTTTTTAGGTGGTCGTACACCGAGTCTAGCCGTTCAATTTCCTTGGCGCTCTCAAGGAAGAGTTCGCCCGCTAGCGTCTCAATGTATCCGAGGGCCGGTTCGTCTTGTTCGAACGTAAGCACCGCGAAACCACCGCGTGTTGCGATATGTGCCCCTGCGGCGAACCGCAACACCTGGATTGTGACGTTAGGGAGCCGCGACGTGGCCGCGACGTGTTGAAGTTGCTGGCGCACTATGTCGGCGCTTCCGACTTCTACCGTCAAAGCGGCTTCGGAAAGAATTGTGTGCATCCGAAGGGGCTTTGGCGTGCGCTTCAATACCTCCTGGCGCTTGAGTCGAGCCGTGACAAGCTGTTCTATTGCTTGAGGCTCCATCTCCCTTCCGACACTAATGACCTCCCGCGCATACGCTTCGGTTTGTAGCAGTCCCGGAAACAGTGTTGGCTCGAAGTTGCGGAGTTCAACCGCTTCCGCCTCGTAGGCGATGAAGGTTGCATACCTGCTGGACAAGGCGTCAAGGCGCTGCCACCAACCCGACTCCCGTAGATCTCGGGTCAGCGCCACGAGCGACTTGCCCGGTTCGCTGTCCAGCGGCAGCCCGTAGGCAACCAGGAGTTCCATAACGTCGCCAGGTCGGGGCTTTATCTCGCCTGACTCGATGCGGCTCACTCGTGACGGTGAGCAACCAAGCAACTTGCCCACTTCATCAAGATTCTTCCCCTGGCTGTCGCGCAGCCGCCGCAGCTCTCGCCCAAGTCGGCGGGAGCGGGGTGTCGGTGGAGTGAAGCGAGCCATGCCCTGATCTTCCCTCATGTTGCGCCCGTCCTCATAGCGGAGCGTGACCGTGATGCTCAGCGCTTGCGGGTGGAGCGTATCCGGACCATCAAGGCCTGCGTGTCGGGGGTTGCCGAGCATCATTTGATGCGGGACGATGGGCCTCGAACCAGCCAGGCGGCGCGAAGAGTCACCAGGTGGGCCAAAGCACTACAGGGTTGGAGATCTGCCGATGTGGGCTACCGCCGTACTAGGCGCATTGATCTTGGGGTTTCTACCGGGAGCTCTGGCCTTCAAGCGGTCCGACAGGTGGGCGAGGTTCTGCGCCACCTGCGGTGTCACCAATACGTGCCCACTCGGACATACCGACAAGACCCCTGCCACCGTACGGAGGCGACACCATGACTAGCTTGACGACACAGCTTCCCCGGCGGGTGCGTGGGGCGTCGCTGCCACCGGCAGCGAGACGCGCCATCGGTCGCGCCACTGTCGTGTATCCGGACTCGCGTTGGTCTACGGACCTCGTGACGCTGGCGTGCTTGCTGGAAGCGCTGAGGGCCTGGAATCCCGACGAACTACCGGCGGCGGCCGTTTACACGCGTGAGCGTCCACTACGTCAAGTGATCCCACGGCGGCCCTCCGGGCCGGTCAACGGCCACGCCGGGAACGAGGCGTACGGACACCCGCCGCTGCCTGCCGCAGCTCCGATCCTGCCGCCCGTCACGCCGGCCGATGATCTGCCCCGGTTCGTGATCCATCTTCCTGTGGCGGTGCGCGACCTGGACGCCGCGAAGCAGTACGCGCGGCAGCTCTGCGCATCGCTCGCCCACCTGCCCGAGATAGACGCGGAGCAAGTGACGGTGTCTTACGAGGACAGCCAGCACGAGCACCACCGCGTCTTCTGCGGCCTTCCCATGCAAGGCGGCGTTCCGTGTTTTTGCGAGCATGGGCACCCAGGGGCTTGCGGTGTTTCCGATGACTGAGCCACTTCGGCCGACTCCGGGGGCCGTCTTGCGACTCTCCGAAGATCAGTACAAGTTCGGTAGCGGTCCGCTGCTTTGCAAGGTTGAAACGGTGATTGCGCTGGTTCAGTTCGACGGGTTTCCGTGGTGGCACCTGCGTGGAGAATGCGCGCATGGCACACGGGACCGCCACAGCTCTTGGTTTACGCGAGAGTTGTATGTCGTAAGCACGGCTGTACGGAACAAGCAGACCAGGGAGGGCACCAATGTTGCGCAATAGCCTTGTCACGTTGGCGAGCGAATACGACAATAATCCGGTCGCCGTGAGCCTCGAAGGATTCCTTATAGAGGTTGTTTCCGTTGCCGAGCAACGGGGGCAAATCGTGCTCAATCTCGACCCGGAAGAACTGAGGGCAACACTAAGGCAAATTACGCCGGGGCGGGTGGGGTCGGAAAACCGGCCGGGCGAGTAACTAAGTGCACCGTTTAAGGGGAGGTATGCCGGTTATGGCAAAGCATGACAACACCACCGACAAAGGGCGATCAAACAAGGAAGACCCCCCGAAGATTAGCAAGCCGAAGGATGACGGCGGGAAGCACTCCGGAGGCAAGGGCGGCAAGAAGTGAAGCCACCCCATCAAGAACTTGTTGACGCACTCGTCAAGGACGGCCACCTTGCAGGCGAATGGGTGCTCCCTTTCACGGCGACCCCGCGTAGCCCTTTCGTTCCGTTGGTCGCATGGGTTGACACTGGCAAGGGCATGAAGGAAATCAGGCTGGCTGACGATTTCGACGGCTGGTTGGCGGCAACGTGCGAGGATCTACCCATCGTCACGCAATGGGATGATGGAGCTTCACCCCTAGGCCCCATCGATGACCGCACCCCGACTTGCTCAATATCGCAACCGTCGATCGTTGCTGACATGCTGCGGGAAACACTAATCGAAGACAACAACCGGATTCTGGAAATCGGGACCGGTACAGGGTGGAACACGGCGCTACTGGTGCAACGGCTTGGGGAAGACAACGTTTACACGGTCGAGATTGATCCCAAGCTCGCGCAGCAAGCGCGAGACAACCTCGCCACAGAAGGCCGGCACCCCAATGTCATCACCGGCGATGGAGCGGAAGGCTACCCGCCCGGCGCTCCGTATGACCGGGTGCTGTCCACCGCCTCGGTGTTCACCGTGCCGTACCCGTGGGTGGAGCAGACCCGGCCCGGCGGCTATGTGGTCACACCGTGGCGTACAGCCCTGATCAACGGCCTACTGCTGCGCCTGATGGTCAACGACGACGGCACCAGCGCCGGCCGCTTCGTCGGTACCGCGTCGTTCATGCCCTTGCGCTCGCAGCGCGCCCCAACCGAAGACGTGGACATCTCCGGTCATGGCGTGGACAGCGTGACGAGCGTGCACCCAAGCGGGCCGCTCAGTGTCGGTGACGCGCAGTACGCCATCGGCATGTTGGTTCCCGGTTGTTACCAGTGGTTACAGCATGAGCCGGACGGCTATGTCGTTCGGATGGAGGACGCGGGCACGCAGTCATGGGCAACCGTCACTGTTGCCGCTAGCGACTCGGAGGGGCGGCACGCTGTGAGGCAGGGCGGCCCCCGGCAGTTGTGGGACGAAATCGTCTCGGCTTACGACTGGTGGCGTGACGCGGGCGAACCAGAGATGACCCGCTTCGGGGTGACCGTCACGCGGGAGGGTCAGACCGTGTGGCTAGACCATCCTGTGAACGTCGTCGCGCCTTCGTTGTAGCCGCAAATTAGTCGGCCATGCCGCACGGAGGGATATGGGCGGCTGCGGTCTCGACGCAACTACGCCCGCCTTGGGTGGACCGGGATTCCCTCGTTCCTCGGTGCACTTTGTCATGTGGGCCGGACGTGTTTAAACGGTGCTCGATAGCCACAGCAGGGAGGAGGGGCGTTTACACGCCGCCCCGGTGAAGGGGGCGCAAGGCCACATAGGCAGCGGCTCAAATGGGTGCCGCAGTGCCTTCTATTGGCATGTCCAATTTTGGGTTTAGCTTCAACACAGGCGGCGAGACGTTCGCCAGATTCTGATCAATGTTGAAGATCGCAGAACAACCGGCAGGACGACCGGCAGAACGCCACCAGGCGGTTGACAGAGGCCGATGTCGTGAGTAGACCTGATGGAGCTATAGCGACCCATTGGGAAGCGCGGGCGGCATCGTGAGTGCTGCCCCACGATCGCGCATATGGGGCCGACCTGTCGCCTAACCACGATTTGCTAGCTCAATGCGCGACCGAGAGCCCACTACGCCCACAACGAAAGGACCTGTCGTGCGACGAATCCTAACGGTAGCGCTAACCGCGCTGGCCATGATCGCGGTAACCGGGACCGCAGCACAAGCGGCACCGGCCGACACCGAACCGCCTGAACCGCAAACCACCACGGTCACCTACCAGATGCCACCGAAGAAGATGAACCTTCGCGCATCTTTTTCGACCGCCGATGCGGCAAAACGACAAGACCCCCCGCTGGGGGGCTGCAATTGGCATGATATCAGTGGGACGGTCGTCGCGTCCTACGTCAATGGCAGAATTGTAGGCACCAACAGCACATGGTCCGCTAAGGCGTTCTGCACAACCACGGCCCCGGGTCAGGCAATGGCCGGCATCGTCATTGACTCAACGCTGTGGTATTTGGGTCGCAACGTTGCTCCCGGAAGGCCGTTCGCTTGCCAAGACTGCAACCTAGGTAACTCGACCGGAGATTACGCCATGCCTGGCGGTTCTGGGTCGTACTGGGTGTCCGGCATCTTTGCCTTTTTCCTTCCGGACGGCTGGATTTGGACGGGCCTCCCGGACGGTTGCTCCCTCATTGACGCTCACATACTGGAGTGTGGAAGCATCAGCGACACGGTTTACGTCCCCCCAACATGGTGACGTAGGCGGGTAGGTGTGCGCCCATGGTCGGTCGCTTTTGCGCGACGACTGTGGGCGCTACACTTCGTGCGGCATCGTAGACCAGATGGGAGATGCGACATGGATGGGCGCAGCTACCTTAAAAACCTGATCGATAAAAGAATCAGCCAGGCAACCAGTAGCCCGGAACCATCACAAGCAATCGACCGCAGCGAAATACGCGGAATCGCAACAGGACTTACCGTGGCCGGAGTTCTCACCCCGGCAGACAAAGATGATCTCTTGGCGCGGCTCGACACGACGTTGATCGAGACAGGACTGATGCAGGTTCGCCACATCGAGATGAAAGCTGCCCCAAGCAGCGACGATCGCCTCCAGATGGCGCTAGCCGCATCCCGGTTCAACCGAGGCAACGATGGGCCACGGCGGGATCCCCAAGGCGAGGCGGATGCACCGCAGCTCCTGCGCGTGGTGCCCTTGCATGGCCGACGGATCGACACCCCTGGGGGTCGCGTCGTACTGGTCAGCCTGGAGGTGTGGACGCAGTTTGTTACATTGCGCATCGGCTACCTGAACTCTCTCGCAAGCGCCGCTGACCGAATGATTAATCACAAGAAGTGGCACGGCAGAGATGACACGCTCACAACATACGCGGAGTCCCACAGCTATTGGTCGGACTCGCACGGTTGCATCCTGGAGACGCGCGTCTTCACGCCCAGCCCGCCCCCGGCGGCTACAACGCTCACTCTGCAAGCGGACACCCTGGACGGGGTAGACCGCCTAGACGTCCCCCTAGCGTGACGGCGCAGCCCCAGCCATGCAGGCCCTTCACAGGGTGCCGGGCGCCCAGTGCTGCCGTGGCTGTGAAGGGTGCCTCTTACGTCTGTTGACTTTGCCGCAGCCGGTCCCGCCGGTCACCAGGTAGGCGAGGCGGGCCGCGACGATGCCGGCGAGAACGGGCGCCACGTCGGCCGGCACGCCACCATGACCGACCAGCTCGTCCAGCGTGAACGGCCGCTGCCGGAACGTCCGCAGGGACAGGTACGGCCCGGCGGTGCCGACGGGCGGCAGGACCGCGTGCAGCCGGGTGCCGTCGGGCAACCGGGCATCGGCGTACGGGCAGCCGTCGTCCAACCGCCGCCCGCAACTGGCCGCCAGCCGCTGCGCGAGGCGACGTACGTCGTCCACCCCACCGACCGACACGGCGACGCGATGCAGTCCAGCGCCCCGGTCCACCCAGACCTCGGTGCCGTTGACGAGCACGTCGGTGACCGCCGGGTCGGCCAGTAGCGGCGCCAGCGGGCCGGCCCCGACCAACTGGTTGCGCACCTGGGAGGCCAGATTGAGGACGGCCGTGTCGCCGAGCACGGCGGCCGCCGGCTCCCGCCGCACCGCGGCCACCACCGCGGCGGGGGTCGCCTCGGAACCCTCGGCGGCGAACCGCCGCCGCACCCGGTGGGCGAGCTGGTCACTCATGCCGCGGCCTCGCGTACCCCGCCGGCCAACTCGCCGACCAACCGTTGGCACAGCGCCGCGAGCGGGCCCCGTCCGCTGGCGGCGGGCGCCTCGCCGCGTTCCAGCGCCTGACACAGCGCGGCCTCCGGACGCAGGGTGCCGCCCAGCGGAAGATTGAGCGCGCGGGCGACCTCGCGGGCCTTGAGCCGACCGGGCGCCGGCCCACGCACGATCACGGACAGCTCACCGCAGTGCTGGGCGGCCAGCGCCGCCACCCGGGCGGCCGCCGCGGTCGCCCGCAACTCCGCGGGCACCACCAGCAGGGCGCGGTCGGCGGCCTGCAACGCCAGCACAGCGGCGTCGTCGAGCTGACGCGGCAGGTCCACCACCACCAGATCCCGGCCGCGACGGGCGGCGTCCAGGGTGGCCGCCATCGCCTCCCCCGGCACCACGAGGAAGTCGTCCCGGTCGAAGGAGAGCAGCACCAGGTCACCGCGCTGCGGCAGCGCCCGCACCAACGCCGGCGGGTCGACCCTGCCGCCCGCCTCGGCCAGCGCGGCCCACCGCAGACCCTCCATCTGCTCCCAACCGAGGACCAGATCCAGGCCGCCGCCGAGCGGATCAGCGTCGACCAGCAGGGTGCGCAACCCGGCGCGGGCGGCGGTGACCGCAAGCCCACCGGCCAGGATGCTCGCGCCAGCGCCACCCCGCCCGCCGATGACCGTCACGATCCTGGCCGGCTCCGGCCCGCCCGCCGCCCGCTCGGTGAACCGGTCGACCAGCCACGGCTCGGCCGCCGGCAGCACCGCGACATGCTCCGCGCCGAGCAGTTCGGCGACCTCCCACGGGGAGTCGGCGCGCTGCGAATGGCCCACCACGACGACGCGCGTCCGACGCGGCAGACGGGCCCGCAGGCAGGCCTGGGCCTGGTCGACGCCGATCAGGACCAGCGGCGCGCCGGTGTAGCGGGATCGGGCCGCCGCCGGGTCGGGCGCCACGTCGACGTCGGTGCCGCCGGCGGCGGCGAGCCGTAACAGTTCGTCAAGCAGGTCGGCGTCGGCGGTCACGACCAGCGGCAGGCGTGGACCGGAACGGACGGAGGTACGGGGCGGCATCGCGGCCTCCAGCGGCGGGGAGCGGGGGTACGACGCCCACCGTGGCCCCCACGCCCGAGCCGTTCAACCGCTCATCCACCGACCTGTGGATAACTTTCCGCCCTGTGGATAACTCCGTGGATGGCACACCACCTGCTATAGACGTCGGAAGGTCAGACGAGGCCCTTGAGCGCCGGTGGACCGAGCAAATGGCCGACGACCGCGCACTGGTGGCCTGTCCTCCGCACCAGGGCGCACGAGTCAGCGAAACTCCACCGTCCAGCGGCCGAGCTGCCCTCCTCCAGAAGTGGCAACCCGCGACATTCAACACACACAATCAACGACCAACCCACCACCCGTTACAAAGATCTTGAAATTTAGTACTGGTGAGCCCCCAAAGACGCCGACGCGGAAAGCGGCGGGCGCCGTTCGGGCGCCCGCCGCTTTCCGCGCTATATTATCGAGCTTTACCATGCCCTGATTTGACACTCACCGGGCTTTACCTCATGGGCGCCACTGGAGCTCCTCGACCACGCCTTCCGGTTCCCGCCAGTCCGCGTCCGCCACCCAGCGGTGATAGGCGCCCGCCCCTCCGAGTCTAATCCCGAAGTGCCACATGGGGTCAGCGAAGATGGGCCATGCGTTATACAGCTCAACCTCCACGCATCGCACGATACCTGCTACTGGGTCTGAATTGGCGGTGGTTGCATACCGGATGCCGGTTATAGGTAATGGCGGGCCCGCCGTGTCGAAAAAGAGGTGGCCGATTGAGGCTACCGCGAATTCTTCGTCCTCCCCGGCGAGCGCCTCAGGAATCACAAAATCTGACACCACACCCATCGTGAGCTGCCCGCTGTCGCCGAGTCCTTCAATGTGCAGGAATCCCTCATCCAGCTCAAGGTACGCCGAACGCGGCAAAGCCGAAAATCGGGGATGGCGTCCCTGATCACGGTCGATATAACCGGGAATGTGGACGTCATGAACCGGCGTTTCCCGCAGCCGGCAGAAAAGGCTTTCGAGAACTTCCACGCTGACCCCGATCACTTTACCATCACAATTGCAAGGTCTTTGCCGGCACCCGTCGTGAGAAGGGTCCAAAACTCTCCGTTCGTCCTGAGAACGAGGGTGACGCCTTCGCCCCTGAAGACGTGTCCCGCCGGCTGGTCCTTCGCCAAGGTCCCGAGGCCATTGTATTTTAGCTTTCCCGACTTGACCATCTCGTGAAGGTCGTTCAGGAATTCCGCGCCCTCATCGCCCTTCCACTTCGGGTACGTCTTTCCGAGGGCTTTCTCCAGCAGTGCGCGATGGTCAAGATAGTGCTTCTTAAACCTCGATAGATTAGACCCTGCGGTGATACCGGCGGCCCCGAAGCACGGAATGGGCGGGTCGTCCGCTTGGCTGGCGCGAGCGGCGCCGGAACCGCCCAGAGCCTGAGCCCCCACCCCTTGCTTCTTGCCCAAGCGGATGAACGTGGTCTGCGTTGACTTGCCACTGTTGGTGCCGTCGGCGAACCGAGACGGGGCGGCCAGCCGGGGCTTACCGGACCCTTTACAACCCTTCAACTTGAGCTTCTCGCGGGCTTTCTCAAGAAGTTCGTCGGCCTTCTTGCGGGCGGCCTTCACCATGTCAAGGAATTTCAAGAGCTTCGGGACGAGCTTGACCATGTCACCCACGGCATTGAGCATCTTCCCGAAGGGTAGAAGGCCGACGAGTGCCCAGATGCAGGCGACGACGTTTCCGTCAAGGATGCAGGACTTGATGTCCCCGATGCCGGTGAGATCTTCGAAAAGCTGTCGGGAATTGTTCTTGAAGAAGTCCCAGATGCTCATGCCGGCTTCGGCCAAGGCTCGGCGAAGCTCTTCTTGCTCTTCCGGGGTGAGGGAATCCAGCAAGTCCTTGTCAGTCGCGGGGCCGGGTGGCCCGGTGACGTCGTTTGCCAGGGCTTCGTTGGCGCGTTTGCGGTCCGCCTCTTCGGCGCGCTCGAATGCCTTCTGCGCCGCGATGGCGTGTTCCAGGGCGTTGTCGGCGGCCTTGGCGGCGTTGTCGGCGTGTTCTTGGGCGCTGTCGGCGGCCTCGCGGGCTGCGGCGGCGTCCTTCTCGGCTTTGGTCGCCGCGCTGCGGGCGGCCGCGGCGTCCTTCTCGGCAGCGCTCGCGGCGTTGTTCGCCCGGTCGGCGTCCTGTTGCGCTTCGACGGCGTTACGTTTGGCGATCCGGGCGTCGTTGGCTGCCTCGTTGGCGGCCTTGCGCGCGCCGATGGCGTCCGCCCGGGCCTGGGCGTCGGCCTTGGCGGCCCCCGCTGCGGCGATGCGGGCGGCGGCGCTCTCGATGGCGGCCTGCGCGGCGGCCTGCTTAGCCTCTGCGGCCGAGCCGGCGGCGTCGGCGGCCGACTTCGCCGCGTCGGCCGCGGCCAGGTAGGCCGGTCGGACCTGGTCGTTGGCCTCCTTGGCGGCTTCGCTGGCCTTCTGGGCCGCGGTGAGCGCCTCCGCGGCGCGGGCTCTGGCCGCGGCGGACTGCTCGGCACCAATGATTTTGGCCTGCTCGGCAACCTGGGCAACGAAGTCGGCGTCAATGTCGGCGCCGGTGAACGGGCTGACCATCGCCAGCGCGGTGTTCGCCGGTTCGGCGATCCCCGCCGCCGAGGCACGCGCCGCGCTCGCGGCGCTGACCGCGATGTCGGCCTGGGCGGACGCGGCCACCGCCTCGTTCGTCGCCGCTTCGGCTTCCTCCCGGGTGCGGTCGGCGGCCCACAATGCCTTCACCGCCTCGTCGGCGGCCTGCTCGGCGATGCGCACCGCGGCGTTGGCGGCCTCGGCGGCCTTGACCTGCTGGGCAACGGCCACGGCGGCTTGGGCGTCGGCGCGTACCCGCGCGGCGTGGGTGGCCTTGGCCTCGGACTCCGCCTTGTCCGCTGCGGCGTCGGCGGCCCTGGCGGCTGCCTCAGCTTTGCGGGCGGCGGCCCAGGCCCGGTCGGCGGCCCGGTTGGCCTCGGTGGCCGCGGCGCGCGACTTTGCGGCTGCGGCGGTGGCGGTGTGCGCGTGGGCACGCGCCGACCTGGCGGCGCCGCCGGCGATCCCGGCCTGCCGGTCGGCCTCATCGGCGGCGCCCTGCGCCTTCTTCTTGGCCTCGGCGCTGTCGGCCTGCGCCGCCCACGCCCGTTTGGCCTGCGCCTCGGCCTTCGCGGTCTGCTCGGCGCGCTCGGCCGCCTCGGCGTCCTCGCGGGCCTTCTTCGCCCGCCGCTCACCGCCTTCGGCGGTCTCCTCCGCCTTGGCGGCGACGTCTTCGCTGGCCTCGGAGCGCCCGCGGGCGTCCGCGGCGAGGCGGCCCTGCGCTTCGGCGTTGGCGCGGGCGTTACGGGCGATCGAGGCCTGCTTCTCCGCTTCGGCGCGGTGCCGGGCGGCGTTGGCCCGTTCCCGTTCGGCGTCCTTGCGGGCGGCCTCGGCCTTTTCCGCTTCCTGCTCGGCGGTCTTGCGGTGCTGGCGGGTACGCTCCGCGGCGGCCTGGGCCTGCCGCTCGGCGGCCTGGGCCTTCTCCCGGGCGACCTTGGTGCGCTCGGCGGCGGTCTTGGCGGCCTGGGCCTGCCTGGCGGCCGCCGCGGCCAGTTCCTTCGCCGCCTTGGCGTGTTCGTCGGCGTGCTTCTTCCATTGTTCGGCCTGCTGCTTGTGTGCCTCGGCCCGGGCCTGCGCGCCCTGGGCGGCGTTCGTCGCCACCGTCGCGTCGATCGCGTGCTGCGCCGTCTGGGCCGCGCCGACCGCCGCGGTCGCGGCCAGGCTCATGCCCTGAGCCATCCCGGCCCACTCGGCGCCGTACGTCAGACCGGTTTCCTTCAGGGTGTCCGCCGCCGCGACAGCCAGCGCCGCCGCGACCCCGGCGTGTTCCGCTGCCTGACCGGCGTAGCCGACCTGTCGGCGCGCTTCGGCGTTGGCGGCGGCCAGCTCCGCCGCCTTGTCCTCGGTGGACTTCCCGCCGGCGAGCACCCGGGTGGAGTGCCGGGCGGTGTTGGCGGCGCTCGCCATCGCGTTGGCCGAACGCTGCAACGCCCGAACGCCGTCACCATGCGCGGCCAGCAACCGCCGACGGGCGTCCGACGCCCGGGCAGCCCGCTTCGCCAGGTCGGACAACTCCTCGGCGGCCCGGTTGCGCTCCTCGAGCTTCTTCAGGTATTCCTCGCGCGCCGCCGCGTCGGCGTTCGCCGCTACCAGATACCCGGCGTCGAAGAACGCGGCGACCGCCGCGTCGTCGCCGGCCAGCGCCTGGTCGGCGGCCTGCTTCACCTGGGACTCCGGTGCCGCCGCCGCGGCCAGGATCTTCAGGCGTTCGCGCAGCTGCGCCGCCCGTTCCTGGTCTGCCTTGCCGGCCTGCCCGTCGCGCTCCCGGGCGATGTCGGCCCCGTAGGCGAGGAACGCCTCCCGGTCGTAGTCGGTGCCGGTCAGCACCCGGGTGGCCTCGGCGTTGAACATCGGCCCACCGGTGCCCTGCAGGGCCTTGACCTTCGCCAGGTTGTCCGCCGCGGTCTGCCGCTGGCGGGCCAGGATCTGCGTCTCCAGCTGACGCTTCTCCACCATCGCGAACCGCTTGATGGCCGCGGGGTCGCCGGCGGCCAACGCCGCCAATGCCGCGTCGCGAAGCTCGACCTCCTCCGCGAACTCCGCCACGTCGGCGACGGCCTTGCGCCACCGCTCGTCAATGGTCACGGCCATTCCGGTCTGGCCGTTCCAGGGCTCGGTCACCACCGGCGGCACCGGCACCTTGACGGTTGAACCGGGCTGGTCGTCGCCCGGCGCGGCGAGCACCGACCGAGCCGGCGACGCTGAGGCCGGCGGCGCGTACACCCCGGCGCCGAGCACGAACACAGCCAACGACGCCGCCAGCAACTCGCGGACCCGCACCAAACCTGACACCACAAGCACCCGTTCCACAGATCAGGGCCGAACGCGCGGTACACGCGTCCGGAGAAACACACGAAATAGGAGGAGAGAGTCGGTCGGTTACCCGGCCGGGGTCTGCATGGCGCGTTCGCCTGCCTGGGCCCGGTTGTTCAGGTTGGTCCAGTAGTCGGCCTGAGCGGTGGTGTGCTTCTGCTCCACCGCCCACTCCGCGCGCAGCTGCTCAACCGTGCCCGCGATCGGCTTCCAGTTCGGGTTCTTCGCCGCCGCCGCGGCGGCCTCGGCCACCCGCTTCCAGGTCTCGGCCTGCGCCAGCGCTACCTGCTCGGCCGCCACCCACGCTTCGCGCGCCGGCGTGCTGCGCTCGCGCACGTCGCGCCACGCCCGCGCGGCAGTCGCCCGGGCCTGAACGGCGGCTTCACCAGCGGCCTTCCGGGCGGCCTTCTCGGCCGCCTCGGCATCGATGACCAGTTGACGGGTCACCTGCCGCCACCGCACATCGCTGCCGGCCAGTGCGGTGCGGTGCGCCCGCAGGTCGAGGCCGGCGGCGGCGCCCCAGCCGTGGGTGAAGAACTCCACGACGTCGCCGTCTACGGCACCCTCGCGTAACGCCCAGCCGGCGGCAACCCGGACGTACGGGCCGGGATCACGGTCCCGGACGCCCGCCACAAAGAGCCGGTCGGCCTGCGCCAGGGCTGCCGCCTGCCCACCGGCGGTGTCCCGGACCCGTCGGTCACGCTCCTTCGCCGCCGCGTAGCCGGATTGCACGAACACCTCGCACGCACTGTCACCAGCGCCCGCCGCGAACGTCGCCGCGGCGTGCACCTCGCGGGCGAACTCCGGCAGGTACGTCGCCAGCACGTAGTCCACGAAGTCCTTGTTCCGGGCGCTGGTGTCGGCGGCCATCTCTTCGGCGTACTCGAATTCGGATTCCAGGAAACGCCGGATCGCCGGCTCGCCGGCGGGGTCCAGCACCGCGTTCATCGCCGTCGAGCGCACGATGGCCCGCTCGTCCTCCTGGGCCAGCCACCACACCAGCTCGAGGTCGGCGGCGGCATCGTCCGGGCTGGCCGATTCCGCGGCGACGAACGCCGGCCCGGCCAGTGCGGCAGCCGATGTGACGAGCACACCCCCGCCGGACAGCGTCAGCGCCGCCGTCACCGCCGCAGTCAGACAGCGCACCCGCATGAAGTTCCCCCGTTACACAGTTCGAATGGCGATGATGCCGGGCCTGGCGGGTGGTTTCCCGCCCCTGACCGCTGCGGGGACTCCGCCCCGCGGCGGCCCCGGTCGCCTGCCGGCAGGGATCTAACCATGAACCGTTCGGCCGAGCTACACCGCCGGGACCAGCGCAAAGGCGTCCGGAGGCGGTCAGCGCGGCGCAGTGACATCCGGCATTGCGGCGGCCTCGGCTGATCCGCTACGGTGCGGCGGCTGCGACGGCCGGACACACGTCCTGCCGACCGCGCCGACGACGGATCCGGCGGGTAGCCGCACGTTCCGCAACGGAAAGGCCGGTCCACAACGCCGGTGTGCGTCGGCGTCGCCGCGCACCGCCACCCGGCGGCGTCCATGAGGGTAGGGACGCGGCTCCGCCACGCCACTGACTTCGACGGTGCACGCACGCGCCCCGCGATCGATCCGGTCCAGTGGCCGACAGCGGGCGTCCACAGTGCCGACCGGGGAGCCACAGAAGCACCGGGAACCGAGAAGCACCGAATGCCGCGGCGTTGGCCGACATCGCCGTCGCCGCTTTTTTTCACAGGGGAAAGGTTCGAATGATTAGCATCACAACTTGGCAGGTCACCGCGCGCACCGTGGGTGCCGCGACAGCCCTGACCCTTGCCGTCGGGCTGGGCGTACCCGGCATGGCGTTCGCGACACCGGCCACGACGGGCACCAACGCGGTGACCCGGCTGGCCGCGCTGGGCGCCTCGCTGCAGGAGAAGGCCGCCGCCATCCGCGCCCTGGAGATCGAGCCGCTGCCCACGCTGACCGGCCTGCCGGACTGCGGCCTGGCGACCGCGCTCTGGGAGCGCCTGGAGGGCAAAGCGTTCCGCGCCGAGGTGCGCGCCGCGGCGCAGGCCGCGTTCGCCGGGCAGAAGGCCGTCGCCGGTGACATCACCGAGTGCACCGCGTTTATCCGGACCGGCATCCACGAGGCCAAGGCCCGCGACGTCGCGATCGAGCAGCGGGTCCGCGAGGAACAGCGGGCCGAGCGCGAACTGAAGCAGCAGGCCGCGCAGACCGTGGCCATCGTCGCCGACGAGGCCATGCTCGCTCTGACCGTCCGGGAGTTCATCTGGGCGATCCGCAACCGGGCCACCGGGCCGAAGGTCAAGGCGGCCGCCGAGGCCGCCTTCAACGGCACCGACGCCGACCGCCAGGCGTTCCTGGGCACCGGCATCGCCAACGCCCACGAGGAGGACCGGCGCAAGGAGATCGAGGACCGCCACGAGAACGACCTGGCCGAGCAGAAGCGACTGCTGGAGGAGGCCGCCCGCAAGCGGGCCCTGGCGATCCTGCTCATCGACCCCACCCCGGCGATGCTGCAGTCCGCCGACCGGGACTTCGTGACCTACCTCTGGGAGCATGCCCGCCCGGGCAGCGAGGTCCGCGCCGCCGCCGAGAAGGCCGTCCTCAACCGTGACCCGGCCGTGTGGAACGCGTACATCCACACCGGCGTCCGGGAGGCACATGACGAGGACATCGCGATCGCCCTGCGCAAGAAGCAGGAAGCCGATCGCGCCCAGGCCGAGGCGGTGCTCGCCCAGGCCACCGCGGACGGGCACCTCAACCTCGTGCACGCCACCCGCAAGGCCCTCGCCGGCAGCCCCACCGACCTCGACGACTTCCTGCGCAAGGGGCAGTACGACCTTGACCTGAAGACCAGCTTCGAAGCCGGCGAGATCCCGCTGAACTGGAAGAACAGCGCCGCTTCCGAGGGCAGCATCAGCAACGTGAACGGCTGCTCCCTCACCGACGCCAAGCGTCACCGCGACGCCGTGGCGGAGATTTCGGCCAGGATCGGGGCGCTCACAGCCCGCTTCAAGCTCACCACCAACGCCGCCGAGAAGGCCCGCCTGCAAGTGCAGATCCGCGCGGCCCAGGCGCAGCTGGTCAAGCTGAAGGCCGGGTACGCCACGTGCGTGAGCCTCCCGACCGAGTTGGAGGTCAACTCAGAGACCGGCCACACCGGCAGCGCCGCGATCAGATACTTCGGCGTGGACCACGACGCGAAACTGTCCTTCGCCTACCTCAAGGCGATGAACCTGAGCCGGATCACCGTCAAGCCCACCACCACGCTGTCGTACTGGATCTACCCCCAGGCGAACACGACCCGCGACGACGTGATCCCCCGCAACAGCAGCTGCGTGGCCGTTGACCTCAAGTTCAGCGACGGCAGGACCCTGCGCGACTCCGGCGCCAAGGACCAGCGCGGAAACGTGATCCACCCGGCGCAGCAGTGCGGCAAGTTGCAGGCCGAGCGCTGGACCCAGGTGGTCGTGCCGCTCGGGGAGCTCTTCCGGGGCAAGAACGTCACCGGCCTGAACGTCGGCTACGACCAGCCGGCGAACACCGGCGCGTTCCGCGGCTACATCGACGACATCACCATCACCGACGAACCCATCACCAACTGATCGACTGACCGACTGACCGGGGGCGGCGGGAGTTCCTTCCCGTCGCCCCCGTTGGCGTGCGCGACGCGTGACAGCAGCGGGTGGCCGGCGGCTGCGGCGCAGATGCGACGACCCCCGTCGGGGGGCGACGGGGGTCGTCTTGGGACCCGGCTCCGGGGGGGTCGAGCCGGATCCACCCAGCGGATACGGGGGGTGTAACCGCTGGGAGACCGGACGTACGCGACACAGCGGCACGCGGGACATGAAACGGTGCCGTCGACGACAAGCATGCCTGAACCGACCACCGCGCGTCGAGGGGCGTCGGCCCGGCGCTCGACCTGCTTCCGACGTCGACGATCGTCACCGACCGTTTCCCTGGTCAGACGCAGGGTCAACATTGGTCGCCGGGACGTTGGCCAGCCGACATGCGCGGTTGATCCGGCTAGACTTGCCGCCCGTGGGCCCAAGTGCCGCGTTTTTCGATCTCGACAAGACCGTCATCGCCAAGTCCAGCGCACTGGCGTTCGGCCGGCCGTTCTACCGCGACGGCCTGATCACCCGCCGGGACGTGGTGAAGTCGGCGTACGCCCAGTTGATGTTCCGGTTGGGCGGGACCGACGAGCAGACGATGGCCCGCACCCGCGACTATCTCGCCGCGCTGTGCAAGGGCTGGCAGGTCGAACAGGTGCGGCAGATCGTCGCCGAGACGCTGCACGAACTGATCAACCCCTACGTGTACGCCGAGGCGGCGGTGCTGATCGAGGAGCACCGGGCCGCCGGCCGCGACGTGGTGCTGGTGTCGGCGTCCGGTGAGGAGATGGTCCGCCCCATCGGTGAGCTGCTCGGCATCACCGATGTCATCGCCACCCGGATGACGGTGGAGAACGGCCGCTACAGCGGCGAGGTGGAGTTCTACGCGGCGGGGCTCAGCAAGGTCGCCGGCGTGACCGAGATGGCTGACCAGCGCGGCTACGATCTCGCGGACTGCTACGCGTACTCCGACTCCAGCAGCGACCTGCCGCTGTTGGAGGCGGTCGGGCACCCCACCGCCGTCAACCCCGACCGCGGTCTGCGGCGGGCTGCCGCCGAGCGGGCGTGGCCGGTGCTGGAGTTCCGGCACCCGATCCCGCTCGGTCGCCGGCTGCGGGACCGACCGGCGGTGCCCGTCGCGGCGGCGGCGCTGAGCGTCGGGGTCGGGGTGGCCATCGGCGTGGCCTGGTACGGCCGCCAGCAGCGACGCACCCGCCCCGCGCCGGCCTGATAACCGGCCGGGACCTGGCGATCTAGGGGTATTCGGCGTAGAAAGAGGCGTGCGGGCCCTTGTTGCGGGTTCCGTGCACGGCCACCGGGCACCCACGCGCGACCAGCCACGGCAGGCACGTTGCGGCGGCACCTCACGGACCGCCGCCAACGACACCAAGGTGCACGCCTGGTAACCCGGCCGGACGTGCGGTGACGGCGCCCCCCTTCGTGGGGCGCCGTCCACGTGTGTGGGGCCGGCAACGCCCCGGTCAGGCGGCGGTCGGACCGGGTCCCAGACGGCGGTCAGGACCGGGTCCCAGACGGCGGTCAGGACCGCGTCTCAGGCGGCGGTCAGGACCGCGTCGCCGATCGTGCCGATTTCGGCGGCACCCAGCTCGGCGGCGACCGCGTAGTGCCGGAGCCACGACCGCAACCCGTCGGGTGTGCCGGTGGCGAAGGCGCCGGCTGAGCCGACGTACTCCGGTTGCCGGCTGTGGTGGCCGACCTCGATGGCGACCAACCCGCGGGGGTCCAGGCCACGCGACACCAGGGTCAGCCGGGCCGCAGCGCGGGCCACCACCCCGGACGGCCCGGCGAACGGCCGCAGGGCCAGCAGCTCCCCGTGCACGACGGCGGCCACCAGCAGCGGGGGGGCGGTGGTGCCGCCGGCCACCAGGCGGGCGAGGGCGTCGAGCCGGTCGGCGAGCCCGGGGTCGGCGGCGGGGCGGCCCAACGCGTCGTCGGAGACAACGCCGCGGGCGGCCAGGACGTGCAGCCGGGCCAGGACCTGACGGGGGGCTTTCGGCCAGAGGTCGACCAGACCGCCGAGGGCCCCGGCGACCCGCAGCGAACCCTGCAGCACCGGGTCGGTCACCGTGCCCGCCCGGACCGCCTCGCGGTCGTGTTCGCTGCCTTCCAGCGCGGCACTGGCCACGGCCACCCGCAGGCTCACCTCGGCGGCGACCTCGCCCCCGTGCCGGCGCAGCGCCCGATGCCGCAGGGCCTGGTCGATGCGGTCGCCGGCAGCGGTCAGGGCCGCCTCGACGTCGGCGAGGCGCAGCAGCGGGGCGAGCGGGTCGGCGGTCACGTGGCCACCGTATCCACGCGAGGTCATCGACCAGCTGCCGGCCCACCGACCACGCCGGCGCAGCCGGCCGGCGCGCCCGGCCGGCCATTCGGCGCGTGAACCGCCCCCGGCCTGCGCCGGGGCTCGCCGGGCACGCCACCGCGCAACTAACGTGCTACGCAGAGACCTGGATCACACCAGCCTTTCCGCCCGCACCGGCAGAGGAGCCGCCAGACATGAGCGAGACCCTGGAGAACCTGTTACAGGAGACCCGGCAGTTCGAGCCGCCGGCCGACCTCGCCGCCAACGCCAACGTGACCGCCGCCGCCTACGAGGAGGCCCGGGCGGACCGGCTCGGGTTCTGGGCCCGGCAGGCGCAGCGGTTGGACTGGGCCCGCCCCTGGGACGAGGTCCTGGACTGGTCGGAGCCCCCGTTCGCGAAGTGGTTCGTCGGTGGGCAGCTCAACGTCGCGTACAACTGCCTGGACCGGCACGTCGCGGCGGGGCGCGGCGACCGGGTCGCGATCCACTGGGAGGGCGAGCCCGGTGACACCCGCACGATCACGTACGCCGAGCTGCACCGCAGTGTCTGCCAGGCGGCCAACGCGCTGACCGGGCTGGGCGTGGTCGCCGGCGACCGGGTGGCCATCTACCTGCCGATGGTCCCGGAGGCGGCGGTGGCGATGCTGGCCTGCGCCCGGATCGGGGCGACGCACAGCGTGGTGTTCGGCGGCTTCTCCGTCGACGCGTTGTCCAGCCGGATCAAGGACGCCAGCGCGAAGGTGGTGATCACCGCTGATGGTGGCTACCGGCGCGGTAAGCCGTCGGCCCTCAAGCCGACCGTCGACGAGGCGGTGGCCCAGTCACCGAGTATCGAGCACGTCCTGGTGGTCCGCCGGACCGGCGAGGACGTCGCCTGGGGCGACAAGGACCACTGGTGGCACGAGACGGTCGAGCAGGCGTCGACCGAGCACGAGGCGCAGCCCTTCGACGCCGAGCACCCGTTGTTCATTCTCTACACCTCGGGTACGACGGCGAAGCCCAAGGGAATCCTGCACACCACCGGCGGCTATCTGACCCAGGTGTCGTACACCCACCACGCGGTGTTCGACCTCAAGCCGGAAACAGATGTCTTCTGGTGCACAGCGGACATCGGCTGGGTCACCGGGCACTCCTACATCGTCTACGGTCCCCTCTCGAACGGCGCCACCCAGGTGATGTACGAGGGAACGCCGGACACCCCGGACCGGGGCCGCTTCTGGGACATCGTCGCGCGGTACGGCGTGACGATCCTCTACACCGCTCCCACCCTGATCCGCACGATGATGAAGTGGGGCGACGACATCCCCGCCGGCTACGACCTGTCCTCGTTGCGCCTGCTGGGCAGCGTCGGCGAGCCGATCAACCCGGAGGCCTGGATGTGGTACCGCAAGCACATCGGGCGCGACGCCACGCCGGTCGTGGACACCTGGTGGCAGACCGAGACCGGCGGGATCATGATCTCGCCGCTGCCCGGGGTGACCGCCGCGAAGCCGGGCTCGGCGATGGGCCCGCTGCCCGGGATCGTCGCCGACGTGGTCGACGACCAGGGGCAGAGCGTGCCCAACGGCGGCGGCGGGTACCTGGTGCTGCGGGAGCCATGGCCGGCGAGGCTGCGCACCATCTGGGGCGACGACAAGCGGTTCGTGGAGACCTACTGGTCCCGCTTCGAAGGCATGTACTTCGCCGGCGACGGGGCGAAGAAGGACACTGACGGGCACGTCTGGCTGCTGGGCCGGGTCGACGACGTGATGTTGGTGTCCGGGCACAACATCTCGACCACGGAGGTGGAGTCGGCGCTGGTGTCGCACCCGTCGGTGGCCGAGGCCGCGGTGGTGGGAGCCACCGACCCGACCACCGGCCAGGCGATCGTGGCGTTCACCATCCCCCGGGGCAGCACCGACATCTCCGGCGACGCCGGGGAGGCGCTCATCCAGGAACTCCGGGCCCACGTCGCCAAGAAGCTGGGCCCGATCGCGAAGCCGCGCCAGATCATGCTGGTGGCGGAGCTGCCGAAGACCCGCTCCGGAAAAATCATGAGGCGGTTGTTACGGGACGTAGCCGAGAATCGATCTCTAGGTGACGTGACAACACTGCAGGACTCGACGGTAATGGATCTTATATCGACCGGCATGAGGGCGACCACATCCGAGGATTGACCTGCGGAGTGACCCAACGGGTGCCGTCCACACCGGACGGCACCCGTTGTCGTTCCATAGCGATCTTCATTCCTGGCCGGCCATTACAGGCCGTGACCGCCCCCCTGGCAACGCGAAACGAGCTTGGCTTTTCGACTTCCCATGGACGCGGTGAGCGCTTAGGTTTTGCCTTAGCCCTCGCTTGGGTCGCCTTGACGGTGGTCTATGCCCACCCCCAAGCGAGACCCCTCGACGTCCTAAGCGGAGGTCTTTTCGTGCGCAAAATAGTAGTAGGGCTGTTGAGTGTGTCGCTCGCGTCCGGGATGGGGCTCTCGCTGCCCGCGTCCGCGCTGGCGGCACCGCCGGCCGAGCCGGCGCCGGCAGCTCCAGCGGCCAAGGCGGCTCATATCGATGACGACCTGCCCAACCCGCTCGGGGACAAGCGGCGCGAGATGCGCGAACAGGCTGTCAGCGACGTGGTCAGCGGGCGGCTCACCCCCCAGCAGCGTAACGGCAGCACGGTCGCCCAGGTCGGCACGACCTACGGCGCCGGCTCCACCGGGGAGCGGAGCACCGCGGCCGGCCGTGACCAGTATGTCGAGCTGGAGCGGGAGAAGACCGACCGGCTCTTCGTCATCCTGGCCGAGTTCGGCAACGAGCGGCACCCGAGTTACCCGGACGTGGACAGCGACCCGAACACCCCCGGTCCGACCCGGTTCGACGGCCCGCTGCACAACCAGATCCCGGCGCCCAACCGGGCGGTGGACAATTCCACGGTCTGGCAGGCCGACTACGCGCCGGAGCATTACCGCAACCTCTACTTCGGAACCGGCCCGAACGTCGAGTCGGTCAAGACCTATTACGAGACGCAGTCCTCCGGCCGGTACAGCGTCGACGGCAAGGTCACCGACTGGGTGAAGGTGCCGTACAACGAGGCCCGTTACGGCCGCGACCTCTGCGGCAGCAGCAACTGCACCAACGTCTGGCAGCTCGTGCGCGACGCCGCCAACCGGTGGGTCGCCGACCAGCAGGCCCAGGGCCGGACGGACGCGCAGATCGCCGCCGACATGAAGTCCTTCGACCAGTGGGACCGCTACGACCACGACTCGGACGGCGACTTCAACGAGTCCGACGGCTACATCGACCACTTCCAGATCGTGCACGCCGGCGGCGACCAGGCCGACGGTGACCCGCATCAGGGCGAGGACGCGATCTGGAGCCACCGCTGGTACGCCTTCTACACCGACCAGGGTCGCACCGGGCCGGCCGGCAACCTCGGCGGCGGCACCCAGATCGGCAACACCGGCATCTGGGTCGGCGACTACACCATCCAGCCGGAGAACGGCGGCCTGAGCGTCTTCGCCCACGAGTACGGCCACGACCTGGGCCTGCCGGACGACTACGACACCTCCGGTGGCGGCGACAACAACAACGAGCACTGGACCCTGATGGCCCAGAGCCGGCTCAACGGCGCCGGCGAGCCGCTGGGCACCCGCCCGGGTGACCTCGGCGCCTGGAACAAGCTGCAGCTGGGCTGGCTGGACTACGAAACCGTGGTCGCCGGCCAGGAGCGAACGCTGGAGTTGGGCCCACAGGAGTACAACACCGCCAAGGCCCAGGCCGCGGTGGTGGTGCTACCGAAGAAGGCCGTGACCACCCAACTGGGCGCCCCGTTCGCCGGGACAAGACAGTACTTCTCCGGCAACGCGGACGATCTCAACAACACGATGACCCGCGAGGTCGACCTGACCGGCAGGACGACCGCGTCGGTGTCGTTCAAGGGCCGCTACGCCATCGAGGCCGGCTACGACTACCTGTACCTGCAGGCGTCGGCGGACAACGGCAGCACGTGGGCGGCGCTGGACGGCACCATCAACGGCCGGCCCTTCGGCCGGGACGCCAGTGGCACCCCGGCGATCGACGGCACCACCAACGGCGCCTGGGTAGACATCGCGGCGTCGCTCAACGCCTTCGCCGGTAAGCGCACGCTGTTCCGGTTCCTGTACCGCACCGACGGCGGCGTGTCCGAGGGCGGCTTCTTCGCCGACGACATCCGCTTCGTCGCCGACGGCACGGAACTGTTCGTCGACGGTGCGGAGAGCGCCAGCACCTGGACCCTGCGGGGCTTCAGCGTGGTGGGTGCGAGTCTCACCAATCTCTACGACAACTACTACATCGCCGGCAACCGCACGTACGTGTCGTACGACAAGTACCTGAAGACCGGGCCGTACTTCTTCGGGTACATGAACACCCGGCCGGACTTCGTGGACCACTACTCGTACATGGAAGGCGTGTTGATCTCCTACTGGGACACCTCCCAGGTGGACAACAACACAAACGTCCACCCCGGTCAGGGCCGCAACCTGTACATCGACTCGCGGCCGCGGCCGATGTACAACCTGCAGGGCCTGCCCTGGCGGGCGCGCATCCAGGTCTACGACGCGCCGTTCAGCAGGACCGCCGGCAAGTCGTTCACGCTGCACATCAACGGCCAGCCCTCGTACGTCCGGGGCCAGCCGGCGCAGCCGCTGTTCGACGACACCCAGAAGTACTGGTACGCGGAGCTGCCGAACCACGGCGTCAAGCTTCCCGCGGCCGGCGTCCAGATCAGGGTCCTGGAGCAGCAGGGCACGTCGGCGACCATCGAGATTTCCTGACCCGTCCATCCGGAACCGACAGTTCACGGAGCGTGACCAAGGCTGATCACACGGTCAGCTGACCCAGCCACCCGGTTGCCACTTGTGACAAATTTCACATCGATCGCCATGACGCTCCGCACATCCTGGGAGTGAGCTGGTGAAACCCGGGAACGGGTGCTGTCCATACCGGACGGCACCCGTTCCTTCGTCGCGGTGGGATATCGATACCTCTGCCGGCTGTGACGGTGCGTTACGCCCGCAACAAGAACGTGAAACAAACTTGCCTCGCGGCTTCCCCTGCGGGGACCGGAAGTTTAGGTTCTGCTGGAGCCCCCACCTGGGGCACATTCCCGTGGGCTCCGCCAACCCCAGTGGGGCCCCGACATCCCTTAAGCGGAGGTCTGTTAGTGCGCAAAATCGTAGTGGGGCTGTTGAGCGTGTCGCTGGCGTCGGGGATGGGGCTGTCGCTCCCGTCCGCCGCCCTGGCGGCCCCGCCGGTCGACCCGCCGGCCGCAGCCCCGGTGAAGAAATCCACCATAGAGAGTGACGACCTTCCGAACCCGCTGGAAAAGAAGCGGCGCGAGATGCGCCAGCAGGCTGTCAGCGACGTGGTGAGCGGCCGGATCAAGCCCGAACAGCGCGGGGCCAGCACCGTCGCCCGGGTCGGCAAGACCGTCGACGGGCCACCCGCCGCCGGGGCACGCGGCGCCAACGCCACCTCGGGCGGGCGGAACCAGTACGTCGAACTGGAGCGGGAGAAGACCGACCGGCTCTTCGTCATCCTGACCGAGTTCGGGAACCAGCGGCACCCGTCGTACCCCGACAAGGACCTCGACCCGCGCACCCCCGGGCCCGAGCGGTTCGACGGCCCGCTGCACAACCAGATCCCCGCGCCGAACCGGGCCGTGGACAACACGACCGTCTGGCAGCCGGACTACTCGCCGGACTACTACCGCAACCTCTACTTCGGGACCGGCAAGAACGTCGAGTCCGTCAAGACCTATTTCGAGACCCAGTCCTCCGGTCGCTACAGCGTCGAGGGCAAGGTCACCGACTGGGTGAAGGTCCCGTACAACGAGGCCCGCTACGGCCGGTCGAACGACCCGGTGGCCCCGGGTCAGCCGGGCGACGACCCCGCGGTGTGCCAGAGCAGCAACTGCGCCAACGTCTGGCAGCTCGTGCGCGACGCCGCCAACAAGTGGG
>DASVVF010000036.1:0-11462 GCA_036386695.1 Catenuloplanes sp.
GACGATGACGCGGGCGGTCTTGCCGGTGCCGTGCGGCAGGTTGACCGTGCCGCGGACCATCTGGTCGGCCTTGCGGGGGTCGACGCCGAGGCGCATGGCGACCTCCACCGTGGCGTCGAACTTCACCGGGCTGGTCTCCTTGGCGAGCTTGATCGCCTCGACCGGGGTGTAGAGCCTCGCCCGGTCGATCAGGTCGAAGGCCTTGCGGTAGTTCTTGCTGCGCTGCATGTTCTCGTACTCCTGTGGTTGTTGGCGGGCCGGAGGTCCGGTCCTCCCACTGATGTCAGGCACCGGCCGCTGCCGCGGTCGGGTCGAGCGGCGGTGCTCAGTCGCGGACGGTGATGCCCATCGAGCGCGCGGTACCGGCGATGATCTTCTCGGCCTGCTCGACGTCGTTCGCGTTCAGGTCGACCATCTTCTTCTCGGCGATCTCACGCAGCTGCTCGCGGGACACCGAACCGACCTTGTCCTTCTGCGGCACGCCGGAACCCTTCGCCACACCGGCGGCCTTGATCAGCAGCCGGGCGGCCGGCGGGGTCTTCAGCACGAAGCTGAAGCTGCGGTCCTCGTACACGCTGATCTCGGCCGGGACGATGTCACCACGCTGCGCTTCGGTCTGCGCGTTGTAGTTCTTGCAGAACTCCATGATGTTGACGCCGTGCTGACCGAGCGCGGGGCCGACCGGCGGCGCCGGGGTGGCCTGACCCGCCTTCAGCTGCAGCGTGAACGTCTTGATGAGCTTTTTCTTCTTCGGAGGCATGTCTCTTCCTGGGCTTGTCTGGTGGGATGCACCTGACGCCGCCGGGAGTCCGGGCGGCGCACCGGCGGAGAACCCGCGCACGGTCAAGTGCGGCTCGCCGCCGACGTTCTAGAGTAGCGCCGCGCGTGACGCCCGGCTCATCGGGTGCCGTCTAGCGCCGCGACCGCCCAGCCGCCCGGGTCGGGGTAACCGACCAGGCGGCCCGCCGGACCCGGGTCAGATCTTCGCGACCTGGTTGAAGTTCAGCTCGACCGGCGTCTCCCGGCCGAAGATCGACACCAGCACCTTCAGCTTCTGCTGGTCGGCGTTGATCTCGCTGATCGACGCCGGCAGCGAGGCGAACGCGCCGTCGGTCACCGTCACCGAGTCGCCGACCTCGAAGTCCAGGACCCGGACCTCGGGCTTGGCCTTCTTCGTCTCGGCCTCCACCGCCGGGGCGAGCCACTTGAGCACCTCGTCCAGCGACAGCGGCGCCGGCCGGTCGGCCCGGTCGGTCGCCCCGACGAACCCGGTGACCCCGGGGGTGTTGCGCACGCAGGAGTAGGACTCGGGGGTGAGCTCCATCCGGACCAGGATGTAGCCGGGGAAGACCTTGTTCTGGACCTGGAGCCGCTTGCCGTTCTTGACCTCGACCTCTTCGCGGGTCGGCACCTCGACCTGGTAGATGAACTCTTCCATGTCCAGGCTGGTGATCCGGGTCTCGAGGTTGGTCTTGACCTTGTTCTCGTAACCGGCGTACGAGTGCACCACGTACCAGTCGCCCGGCGCGTAACGCAGCTTCTGCCGCAGCTCCGCTACCGGGTCGTAGTTCTCGTCCTCGGAGTCCACGACCGGCGTGGCCTCCGGCTCACTGGCGGCCTCGACCGACTCATCGCTGTCCGCCGTGGCCACCGAGGACTGCTCGTCGGCCGATCCGGCGGTCTCGTCGTACTCAGGCACGCTTGCTCACTTCCGTCACTGTCAGCTGGAGTTACCGAAGACCAGCAGCACCAGCCGGGCGAACCCCTGGTCCAGCCCGACCACGATGGCCGTCACGACCGTGACGAACGTGATCACGACCGCGGAGTAGGTCAGCAGTTCCTTGCGCGTCGGCCAGATGACCTTACGCAGCTCGGCCACGACCTCACGGAAGAACCGCCCGATGAAGGCGAAAATCCCGCCCCGTCCGGCCTCTTTCTTCGGCTTGGACAGGCTGTCCGACGATTCGGTGGTCAGGCTGTCGTCCGACGACCCGGCCGTGGCACCGCTGCGGGATGCCGGCTCGTCGTCGTCGACGACCACGGGTTCGACCGTCTCGTCGACCAGATCGTCGTCGCGGCGGTCGTCCGCGGCGTCGTCACCGCGTCGAGTGCTCTCGGCCACTTCGCCCTCTTCCCTCGTGGGGTGTTGTCCCGTCAGCGCTGGATGCTACGCCGTGCCATGCCGGCCGCCCGTCGGCTCCCGGACGCCGCAGCCGGCAGACCCGGTCGGAGCAGGGGTGACAGGACTTGAACCTGCAGCCTGCGGTTTTGGAGACCGCTGCTCTGCCAATTGAGCTACACCCCTGTGCGGGGTCGACCCTGCCCCGACGGCGCCCAGAATCGTGGCGCACAGAAGAGCAGGGGCCATTACCCCCACGGCCGCCCAGTGTACGGGTACCGGCACGACTTTCCCAACCGGCTACCCGTACCCCGCCCGTCGCACCGGCGGTCAGCGGCGCCGGACAGTCGCCCGGGCCTGGGCGAGGATCTTCTCGCCCTGACAGGTGGCGGTGATGTCCAGCCTGGTCAGGCCATCCTCGGCGGGCTTGGCCAGCGCGGTGACGACCACCTCGGTGCCCTCGTCGTCGTCGGGAACCACGACGGGCCGGGTGAACCGGACGCCGTACTCCACCACCGCGTCCGGGGAACCCGCCCAGGTGGTCACCGCCCGACCGACCAGCGCCATGGTCAGCATGCCGTGGGCGATGACACCGGGCAGCCCGACCTTGACGGCGAACCGGTCGCTCCAGTGGATGGGGTTGAAGTCGCCGGAGGCGCCGGCGTAGCGGACCAGGTCGGCCCGGGTGATCCGGTAGGTCTGCGCGGGCAGGTCCGGCTCCATCTCAGCCCTCCCCACGGACGACGAGTTTCGACCAGACCGTGACCACCGGCTCACCGGTGACCGTGCCGACCTCGGTACGGGTGGTCAGGAAGTCGTGTCCGCCGCGGGACACGATCTCCTCGACGGTGCTCGTGCACACCAACTCGTCGCCGGCGACGACCGGCCGGACGTAACGGAAGCGTTGGTCGCCGTGCACGACGCGGCTGTAGTCGACGCCCAACTCCGGATCGTCGACGATCTGCCGACCGGCCGCCATCGTCACCAGCACCGGGAACGTCGGTGGGGCGACCAGATCCCGATGGCCCAGCGCCCGGGCGGCGTCAGGATCGTGGTGGGCGGCGTCGGTGGCGCCGATCGCCAGGGCGAACTCGCGAATCTTCTCTCGCCCCACCTGATACGGGGCCGTCGGCGGGTAGGTGCGACCGACGAAGGACGGGTCCAAGGGCATGCGGGGAACCTACCCTGGCGCGCCGACCGGGCGCTCCCGGGTGCGCGAAAGCGGCGACGACCGGGAGGGTCGCCGCCGCGCTCGACTGCCGATGAGGGCGGACGCTGCCGGAACGGCAGGGTCAGCGGGTCTCGCGGTGCATGGTGTGCTTGCCGTCCCGAGGGCAGAACTTCTTCAGCTCCATGCGGTCGGGGTCGTTCCGGCGGTTCTTACGCGTGATGTAGTTGCGCTCCTTGCACTCCACACACGCCAAAGTGATCTTCGGACGGACATCGGTCGCCTTGGCCACGGCGGGGTGCCTTCCTCGCTAACGGATAACGTACGGCGTACCAGCGTAGACGCTCATCACGCGGCACACCAAGCGGGCGCCGACGGCACCCATCGCTTTGCACATCCGACCACGATCTCGGATGTAGTAGCGGTGGCCGGACTTGAACCGGCGACACAGCGATTATGAGCCGCTTGCTCTGCCATCTGAGCTACACCGCCGCGCCAGGCTGCTGTCCTGCCCAAGCAGGCCACGCCTGAAAGGGCAACAGACGAACCCGGTTGGAGCCCCCTTACGGAATCGAACCGTAGACCTTCTCCTTACCATGGAGACGCTCTGCCGACTGAGCTAAGGGGGCACGCGCGATCTTTCGCGCTACGCGCACCGGTAAGAGTACACGGCGCCACCCGAGAGGTGAAATCGGATGGCACCACCGCGGCCGACGCCCTCGGGCCGGCCGCCTGACCACCCCGGAACGCCCCCATCTAACGGGTGATCGCCCTGCTCACGGCACTGCCCGCAGCCGGCGGCCCTCACCCGGCCAGCCGTCGACGGATTGCCCTTCCACCGGTCGGGCCTCCCCCGGTCGCGACTCCGCCGACCGACCCTCCGCGGACCCGGCCTCCGCCGACCGGCCCTCACCGGACGGGCCCGGATCGAGCTCGCCTCTGGCCCCGAACCAGGCCTCCAGCCGCTCGTACGGCAGCGGCCGGCTGAACAGGAAGCCCTGGCCGATCTCGCAACCCATCTCCATCAGCAGGTTGAGCGTCAGCTCGCTCTCCACCGCCTCGGCGACCACGCTGAGCCCGAACTCCCGGGACAGGCCGATCACCGCCCGGACGATCGCCTGGTCGCCCACATCGGTCGCCATGCCCTGCACGAAGCTTCTATCGATCTTGACTTCGTCGATCGGCAGCTGGCGCAGGTGCGACAGCGACGACGCCCCGGTGCCGAAGTCGTCGACGGACAACCGGACCCCGACATTGCGCAACCGCCGCAACGTCGGGATGACCCGCTCGGTGTCCTCGGCCACCCCGGACTCGGAGATCTCCAGGGTGAGCCGCCTGGGTGCCACGCCGTACTCCCGCAGCAGGAACTGCACCAGGGCGGGGAAGTTCGGATCGAGCAGGGTACGGGCCGACAGGTTGACGGCGATGCACAGCGGGTGCTCGCTGTCGGTCCAGTCCCGACAGCGGCGCAGCCCTTCGCGCAGCACCACCTCGGTGAGCTTGCCGATCTGCCCGGTGTGCTCGGCCACCGCCACGAAGTCCTCGGGGGCGACCGCCCCGTGTGCCGGGTGGTCCCAGCGGGCCAGGCACTCCACCCCGACCAGGCGACGGTCGTCGAGGGTCACCTTCGGCTGGTAGAACACCTGGATGCCGCCCTCGTCCAGGGCCCGGCGCAGGTCGCCGGAGAGGCCGACGCGACGCACCGCCCGCGACTCCAGGGCCGCGTTGAACAACTGCGCCCCGTACGGCAGGGTCTTCGCGGCGGCGGCCGCCAGGTCGGCCCGCTGCAGCAGGGTCGCCGGGTCGTCGCCGTGCTCCGGATGGACGGCGACGCCGACGGCGGTGTTGACGTCCAGGGTCAGGGTGCCGAAGACCATCGGCGCCCGGATCTGTTCCCGCAGGTCCGCGGCGAGCTGGACGGCGGCGTCGGTGCTGGCCGCCCGCAGCGTCACCACGAACTCGTCGCCGCCGACCCGACCGACCAGGGCGGCCGGTGGGGAGAGGGCGCGCAGGCGGCTGCTCACCTCCACCACCAGCTTGTCGCCGGCCGCGTGGCCCAGTGACTCGTTCACATCGCGCAGGCCGTCGATGTCGAAGAGCAGGACGGCGACCACCTCGTCCGGCGGACCGGCGCGCACGGAGGCTTCCAGGGCCTCGGTGACGCGCCGCCGGTTGGCCAGGCCGGTCAGCAGGTCGTGGTACGCGTCGAACCGCAGTCGGTCCACCAGGCGGGAGTTCTCCACCGCGACCGCCGCGTGTGCCGCCACCGCCTCCAGTAACTGCACGTCACTCTCGGAGAAGTGGTTGAAGTCGCCAAGCCGGTCCGCGACCTCCAGGGTGCCGATCACCGCTGAGCCGGCCCGCAGCGGCACCACCACGGCGTCCTTCACCCCGCCGGCCCGCAGCGCCTCGCGGAGCGCGTCCTGGCCGTCACCGATGCCCACGGCGATGGTGGCCCCCCGCTCCACCACCTGCTGCCGCAGCTCCGCCGGGGTGCCGGCGACGTCCAGCAGGCCGCGGTCGTCCACCCGGGCGGTGAGCAGCACCTCGCGGTAGCGGCCCTGAGGCGGCAACCAGAGGGTGGCGTACCGGGACTGGAACAGCGCGCGCACCCGACGCAACAACACGTCGGGCAGCGTGCCGTCGTGCGGGGTGTCGGCGACGGCCCGGGTCAGGTCGTAGATCTCGGTGAGGGTCCGGTGCTGACGGACGTTCTGCGCGTACGCCCGGTATGCGATGACGAAGAACCCGACCAACGCCGCCAGCAGGACGGTGGACCACGGGTTCTGCTGCAGCGCTATCAGCACGACCAGGCCAATGGTGACGTTGACCAGACACACGGCCAGGGCCGGCACCGCGGTGCGGCGCAACTCCTGAGGTGTCACCACCCCCTGGGTGAGGCTGACCACGCCGATGACCGCCGAGAGCGTCACCAGGATTCCCGCCACCACGGCCGCTGCCAGGGCCAACCAGGTCGTCGGCTCGGTCGCGTCGAGATGACCGGCGTTGTGCACGATGACGCAGGCCAGCGCCGTACCGGCGGTGGTGCTCGCCATGTTGAAGGCGAACTTCACCGGTGAGGACTTCCGGTGCACCTGCACGATGACGGTTGCGGCCAGGCGGACCAGGATCAGGGTGACCGGAGGAAGAAAATACAGCCCGAGCAGGGCGGGAATGTCCACGAAGCTGACGACGAAGTTGTCGCCGCGCCGGACCTCGAACATCAGTACGGACGCGCCCGCGGCCACGAAGACCGCGAAGAACAGCAGGCCCGTCGGCCACTCGCCGGCCGGATGGTCGACCGTCGCGAACAGCGCGACGGTGGTCACGACGGCGAAGACAGCCAGCGGTCCGGTGAACGTCCAAGCGAGGTGCTGCGAGCGGCCCGCGGGTCCACCGGACGAGGCCATGGCTGTCCTTCGAGAGGCTAGCGGGACAAACGGGGCCCTACTGCCATTCGACGTCGACATCGTCGCCGACGGTCGGGTCGGTCGGCGGCGGGGGGGTCGGCGTGCCCGCCCGGTCGGCCGGGTTCAGCATCGGGTCCTGCCAGGGGCGGACCTGGTAGACGCCCGGGTCCGCGCTGCTACCGACGGCTCCGACGACAGCCGAGGTCACCCCGAAGGGGACGGCCCCCAGCGCCGACAGTACGGCCAGCCGGGTGCACCAGCGGCGAAGTCTGTCTGCACGCATCTTTACTGCTCCTGTCGATCAGGGGAGGTTATGTGTAGGGGTTGGTCCGATGGTGCCATACCGGCAGGGCGGGCAATAGAGGGAAGCACGCACACGGGCCGCATCCGTCGTCAATCATGGCCAATCGGTTGAGCCACGGCAGCCCGCATGTTGATAGCGGCCTCACAACAACCCATATCCGCGGCCAATACCGCCGAAAGTGCCGCAAACATCGGACCACCTGGTAATGGCGGGTCCACCCCTTACCGGTTCGGCGACGACATCCGGTCGTACGGTAGGCCACCCGCCCAGCGGCGCGCTGCCCGGGGCCGGCGGCCCACACCGTCGCGGGCCGCCGGCCCGGGGGCGCCGCCCACGGACACCCGGGTGGCCGGCACCGACCGGTCCGGCCCGTACCGGACGGGAGCCACCCGCCGCAGTCGTGGGATCCCCGCCGCACCCGATCCGTACGCCCGATATAACCAAATCGGGGGGAAATAGACGGTGTCCGGTGTGGAACGTGACCGGTGGGGAATCGGTGACACCGCGACGGAATTACCCGGCCGCATTCGCACGACGGCCGACCGGCAATGCGCCGCGCCGCACCGGCGGACGCCACTTCCGCAACGTTGACCGCGATCACGCTCTTACCCTCGGTAAAAGAATTCTCACCGTTCGTGAAAGTCGGCCCGGAGGGTCGTCAGCGGGACGGTGAGGGGGTTCGCGACGGCGGCGTCGCCGGTATAACGTCCGAGGTTCCGGCGACGCCGGTACGACCCGGGCCCGTTCCGCCCGGCGCACGGAAAATCCCCCGTAGGCAGACGATCGGCTGGCCGTGACCACGAGCACGCACGACGGCGCTGACCGGACGGCTCCGGCCGCCCGTACCGGCACCCGCTTCCCCGCCCAACGCGCCGGCTCCGACCGCACCGCCGGCCCGCGTTCCGGCCGGCGGGGTCTGTCCGGCGCGGCCTGGCTGATCCTGCCGCCGCTGGGCGCCTTCATCGTCGGGAACCTGCTGTACCTGGTGGCGGCCCACCGCGGTGGGCACAATTATCTCGACCCGGCCACCCACCGGCGCTTCGACGCACGGCTGTACGAGGAGATCGCCCAGCACGGTTACCAGGTGTTCAGGTGCGGCGACGTGCCGAGGCTGGCGCAGATGTACGGCCCTGACGCCTGGTGCGGCAACGCCGGCTGGTTCCCGTTCTATCCCTGGGCGACCCGGGCCGTGCACGCGGTCACGCCGTGGGACTGGGCCACCGCCGCGCTGATCGCCACCCAACTGGCGACCCTGGCGATGTTCGTTCTGCTGTGGTGGTTGCTCTTGCGGGTGCTGCCCGCGCCGGTGGTCTCCGGGGCGGGCCGGTGGGGGCCGGCCTTCCTCGGCTCACGCCACCTCGCGGTGCTCGCGCTCGGCTTGTTCGCACCGGCCGGCGTCTACTTCTTCGCCAACTTCCCGATGTCCTGGGCCGTCGCCGGCATGCTGGCGTACCTCGGGCTGCTGGCCAGGCGCCGGTGGGTCTGGGCCGGGGTGGCCGGCGCCGTCGCCGCCATGTCGTATCCGGTCGCCGGAGCGGTCGTGGTGGCCGGTCTGCTGGCCCTGGCCGTGCTCGCCGGGCGGGGCGAGGTGCCCGGGTGGCGGCGACTGACCGGGGCCGCGTTCGCCCTCGGTGGCCTACCGGCGGCCGGCCTGCTCGCCGTCCTGGCCTATCAGAAGATGTCGGCCGGTTACTGGGACGGCTACTTCAAAATCCAGAGCCACTACCAGGGCATCGGTCACAACCCGCTGGCCAACTTCTTCCACCTGGTCGTCGACCCGCGGGTGCCCCGGGCCGCCGGTGACGGTCGCCGGGCCGACCTGCTGCGCTTCGTCAGCATCGCGGAGATGTGGGTGGCCCTGGGACTGGTCGTGCTCGCCGTGGTGGCCGCCCGGATCGGCGCGCTGCAGGGCCGGCTCGCCGCCGTCGACGTGGGTCTGGCCGCGTTGGCCCCGGTGATGTTCCTGGTGCCGCTGGTGGTCGGTGTCCAGATCACCCAGTACCGCTCCCACCTGTTGATGCTGCCCGCCGTCCTGGTGTTGCGGCACCTGCCGGGGTGGCTGCTCTGGCCGTTGGCGCCCTGCCTGGCCGCGCTGGCCTACTGGATGGGCACGCTGTATTTCCCGTCCATCCTCTTCTGACAGTGCCGACGTACGGGCCCGTCGCAGGGGTCCGGTTCGGACGGTCGTCTATGCGAGACTGAGGGTCGCCGAGGGCCCCCTTCGGGGCCCCAGACTCGTGAGGATTTTCGGATGAACGGGGCCTTACTGTTAGCCGGCGTCACTGCCATTGCCACGATCGCCATTGGCCAGCCTGCCGCCGCGCAGGCCGACCCGGCCGGCCGACCGACCGTCGGGACCACGGCGGCGGGATCCACGCCCGCGCCCGCACCACCGCCGCTGCCGGGCGCCACCCCCGGTGACCGTGCCGGCGGGCCGCGGGCCGCTGCCGCTCTGCAACACTTCAGCGCCCAGGGGTCCCAGATAGCGGTGAGCAACGGCGCCCATGCCACCTTCGACATCGGGAAGCCGACCTTGTCCACATCGGACAGCTACTCGTTGGCCGCGCTCGCGGTCTCGTCGGCCGACCGCCGGCAGATCATTCACGTGGGCTGGATCGTCAGCCGGGCCCTGAACCGCGACGACCAGCCGCACCTCTACGTCCACCACTACGTCGACGGAAAGCCGGTCTGCTACAACACGTGTGGGTTCGTGCTGACCGACACGTCCGCCGGCGCACCCGGCACCAAACTCGCGGCGGGCGCCGTGCGCCGGTTGGCAATCCGGCACTACGACGGCGACTGGTGGATCTCGGTCAGCCCGCCCGACGTCCCGACCGTCTGGATGGGCTACTTCCCGGATTCGCTGTGGGGCGGCCGGTTCACCCAGGCGGGGGTCCAGCAGTGGTACGGACAGGTCGCGGCGAACACCGCCACCCCCTGCACCGACATGGGCAACGGGCTCTTCGGCACGGCGACGTCGGGTTCCCGCATCACCGACATCCGCCTGTTCGACAGCGCCGCGGCTCCGAACGTCGCGACCGGTCACTCCCACCCCGCCTACTACACCGCAGCCAAGATCAGTGACACCGAGCTGCGCTTCGGTGGCCCGGGCGCCTGCTGACCGGAACATTGTGCCCCGCCCGGCGCCGGTGGACCGGCGCCGGGCGGGGCTACGGGGCCCACCGGGTGCCGAACGACATCAGATCCCAGGCAAGGGCGGCGCACGGACCAGACGCTCGGCGGAACGAGCGCCCACAACAGGGCTGTGATGTCGATCTCATTGCCTACACAATGCCCGGAACTGATGTTGTTCACCCCGTTTTATCGTCGACGAACTGGTCCCCGCGAATTGACAACCCTCGGTAATCTCCGGCGGTTGTCGAGACGGGGAGTTGTCAGATGAGCATCAACCGCCGGGCCCGCCTGGGCCTGTTCGCCGCGGCCGCCGTCGCCGCGACGGCCATCGCGCCCGCGGCCGCGCACGCCGAGCCGGCCAAGTACACCCTGTCGGTACACGACGGTGGCGTGTCCGAAGCCGGGAAGTGGTTCAGCCTGTCGCTGCGGCCCGCCGCGGCAGGTCCGTTCCGCCTCGACAACTCGCAGTTGGTCATCGACACCGCAGACGTCGCCGACTTCGCCACCGCGTGGGTGCCGAGCTTCAACGAGAACGGCCCGCCGACGCCGGCGAAGAACTGCACCACCGCCGGCACCCGGATAACCTGCGACAACGGCAGCATGTGGTACGGCGGCCCCACGCTGCCCTACCTGGTTGTGCAAGCCAAGCCGGGCGCCGAGATCGGCCGCAGCGGCAAGCTCACCATCACGGTCACCGCCGACGGGATCGCCCCGCTCGTCGCCACTCCGAAGATCACCGTCGCCGACGACGTCGACCTGGCCGTGCGGATCGGGAAAACCCCCGTGACGGGAGAGCGCGGCAAGCCGGTCGCGGTCCCGATCGAGGTGAGCAACACGGGCAGCAAGCCGGTCAAGGGTGCCGCCCTGCGAGTGGTCGCCTACCAGGGCATGCAGGTGGCCGGCAAGTACACCAACTGCGGGTACGACCGGGGGGACCAGCAGGTCCATTGCCGCTTCGACGCGGAGTTGGCTCCCGGCGCCACCTACGTGCTCTCAGACCCGACCCTGGCCGTACGGGCCAACGCACCGGCCAACAAGGACGGTGGCTACCTGGCCCAGCTGTGGACCGGCGACGACGCCGACGAAGTCGGCCTGTTGTCCGGACTGACCCGGGGGACCTCCGGGGTGCTCCGCCTGGTGCGCAAGCCGGACACCGGCGACACCCGCGCCCTGACAACCGACTCGAACGGGGCGAACAACCTCGCCTTCGGCTGGGTGAAGGTCCCGGTGACGCCGAGCGCCCCGGCCACCCCCACCCCGAGTGCGAGCGCGTCGTCTGGCGTGACCCCGCCGGCATCTCGGGGCACCGGTAGTGCCGGCGGCGGG
>DASVVF010000037.1:0-10175 GCA_036386695.1 Catenuloplanes sp.
GGGCGCTGGGCGCGGACGTCTGCGCCGGGCTGGCCGTCGGCTACGCCGTGGAGGTGCTCAGCTACCTCCCCGCCCGGGCACTCGGTGCGCCGCGCGCGGTACTGCTCTGGCCGGTGGTCACCCTGGCCGCCTTCGCGGTCCTGCCCGGGCTGCGCCGGTTCTGGCGGGGCGCGGGCCCGGCCCGGTGGGCCCCGGTCTGGTGGTCGGTGCTGATGTCGGGTGCCGCGGCGTTCCTGGTGCTGTGGTCGACGATGTTCTACCGGACGCACGGCCTGCGGCCGCCGGCGAATCTGTCGCCGTACTTCGACATGCCGTTCCACCTGGCCCTGGCCGGGGAGCTCAGCCACCGGGTGCCGCCGTCCACGCCGTACGTTCTGGGCGAGCCGCTCAACTACCACTGGTTCGTGTACGCGGAGCTGGCCGCGACGCACTGGGCCACCGGTATCGAGTTGCAGACCCTGCTCTACCGGTTGTCGCCGCTGCCGATGCTGATCGCCTTCGTCGTGCTGGTCGCGGTGGCGGCGAGCCGGGTGGTCGGCGGCTGGTGGGCCGGCCCGGCGGCGGCCGTGGTGACCATGGTCGGCACGGTGGCGAACCCGTACCCGTGGGCGCCCGGATCGGTGTTCGACGGGCAGACGCTGGACGCCACCTGGACGAGCCCGACCAACCTGTTCGGGCTGCTGCTGTTCGCCGCCGTGCTGCTGCTGGTGATCGACCTGGTCGGCGGCGGGCAGCGCGGCCGCCGACCGTGGGTGCTGCTCGCCGTGCTGCTCACCGTGCTGGCCGGCGCCAAGGCGACCTTCCTGCCGATGCTGCTGGCCGGGTTGCTGCTGACCGTCGCCGCCGTCGCGGTGACGACCCGGCGGGTGCACCGCCCCGCGCTCGGCGCCGCCGGGCTCACCACGGCCGCCCTGCTCTTCGCCGTCGTGGTCCTCTTCGCCGGCGGCGACGCCGGGCTGCGGCTCGACCCGCTGGCCACCGTCCGGTTGTTCCGGATCTCGTCGCTGACCGGCCTGAGCGGGCTCACCGGCGTGGACCGGTGGCTGGCCACCGCGGCGGTGCTCGGGTGCGCGCTGGTGTTCTGGTCACTGCTCGGGGCCGGGGCGTTCGGTCTGCTGCGCCGCCGGCCGCGGCCGCCCGGCCCGGTGGTGTCGCCGGGCCTGTCGCCGGTGCCGGTGCCGGTGGTGTCGCCGGACCCGGTGCTGGTGATGCTGGTGGGCATCGGGTTCTCCGCCGGCTGCGCCCTGCTGCTGCTGGCCCATCCCGGCTGGAGCCAGGTCTATTTCGTCCGCGGCGCCAGTCCGGTGCTGGCCATCCTGGTGGTGGCCGGGCTGGCGGCGGCGGCCCGGCCGGCGGTGCGCCCGGTGACGGTGCTGGCGGCGGTGCTCACCGCGTTCAGCGTCGGGATCGGCAGCACCCTCGTCGTGCGGGCGTACGGTGACCGGGGGACGCCGACCGTCGCCCGGGCCGGCCTGGGCGGGGTCCTCACCGCGCTGGCCGTGCCGGTGACGGCGATGCTGGCCGTGGTGGCCGTGGTCGGCCTGGTGCTGTTCCTGGCCCGGCGCCGGTTCGCCGCCCTGCGCGGCCTCAGCATGGTCCTGACCCTGGTGGTCGCGATGGGGATGGGCCTGCCGAAGTCGGCCGAGTTGGCCTACTCACCGTTCCAGCCGTTCGCCGCGTGGCGGCCGACGCCGTTGCTCGACGGGCGGCCGGAGCTGACCGCCGACGGCATCGCGGCGGCCCGGTGGCTGCGGGCGCACTCGCGGCCCGACGACGTGGTGGCCACCAACGCCCACTGCCGGCAGACCATGCGGGCGTCCTGCGACAACCGTCATTTCTGGGTGTCGGCCTACGCCGAGCGCCGGGTCCTGGTGGAGGGGTGGGCGTATACCGGGTCGGCGACCCGGTTCGCCGAGGAGACCGGGGTGTACTTCCACATCACGCCGTTCTGGGACCCCGGGCGGCGGGCCGACAACGACGCCGTGTTCGAGGCGCCGTCGCGGGCCGCGGTCGATCGACTGCGCGACCGGTACGGCGTCCGCTGGCTGTTCTCCGACGGGCGGCAGCGGCGGGCCCCGGCCCCGCTGGACGGGGTCGCGCAGCTGCGTTTCCGGTCCGGGCAGTACGCGGTGTACGCGGTCCCGACTGTCGGCCGTGTCGATGGCTAGTCCTGGGCATAACGTGGCTATTGTGCCCGAATGAGGGTACTGAAGCCGTCCGCCGGCCCCCGCGCGATCCGCCAACAGGTACCCGACCGGACCGCCGGTGACCCACCAGCCGACGGGCCGCCAGCCGACGGATCGCCAGCCGACGGGCCGCCAGCCGACGGATCGCCGGGCGGCCAGCGTGCCGGCGAGGCCGACGACCGTCCGGATGCGCCGGCCGGCCCCCCGTCGCCGCGTCGAGGGTCGCCCGCGCTGCTGGTGGGGGCGCTGTCCGGGGTGGTCGCCGCCGCGCTCACCGGCTACCTGGTCGCCACGGTCCTGCAACGCAAATTCTCCGGGGACTTCCCGTCCCACCTGAAGTTCACCGTCGCCGGGATCGACACCCTGCGCTACCCGGGCAACGCCCTGTTCTACCTGCTCAACGCCCTGTTCGCGGGGTTCTCCACGGACCGGGGCCGGCTGGTGCAGAGCCTGCTCGCAGTCCTGATGATCGCCGCCGCGGCCAAGGTGTGGATCTCGGTCGCCTGGGTCGCGGCGGAGCACCGCCGGTCGGTGCCGGCGGACCGGTCGGTGCCGGCGGGGCGGGGGATGGCGGCGGGACGGCTGCCGTTCTGGGCGGCGGGCGCCGCCGGGCTGTGCGCGTTCACCTTCTCGTTGCCGGCGGCGTATCCGTACCTCGGGCAGCTGCCGCCGAACGTGTGGCACAACTCGACCACGATGCTGCTGATGCCGTTCGCCATCGGGCTGTTCTGGGCGTCGCTGGCCTACCTGCGGACCGGCGGGCGGCGGCTACTGTGGATCATGCTGCTGTTGGCCGCGCTCAACGTGGCCGCCAAGCCCAGCTTCGTCTTCTGTTTCCTGGTCGTCTTCCCGCTGGCGGCACTGCTCACCCGACGCAACCGCGGCGAGGTGCTGCGGGCCTGGCTGGTCACCGCCGCCACGGCGGTTTTCGTGGCCGCGCAGTACGTCTACATCTACGGCACCCGACCGGGCGGGCCGAACCCCACCAACGCCAGCGGCGTGGCCCTCGACCCGCTACGGGTGTGGTCGGTGTACAGCGACAACATCCCGGTGTCCCTGTTGTGCAGCTACTTCTTCCCGCTGGTGGCGTTGCTGGCCGGCGGCGCGGCGATCCGCCGGCACCCCGCCGTCCGGTACGCCGTCGCACTGGCCGGCGTCGGCCTGCTGTTCTTCGTCCTGTTCAAGGAGAGCGGCTACCGGGAACTGCACGGCAACTTCATCTGGCAGGCCGTCGTCACGAACTACCTGCTCTTCCTGGCGCTGGTCGGGGCGGCGGTGCCGTGGTTGCGGCGCAGCCGGTTCCGGTGGCGTCAGGCCGCCGTGGTGCTGGCCTTCGCGCTGCATGTGGCCGCGGGCGTGCACTACCTGCACCACTACCTGACCGCCGGCACGTTCGCCTGAGTCAGATGAGGTCCCAGGTCAGTGCGGTGCCCCGGGCCGCGTCGCGGCGGAACGCGCGGCCCAGCACGGTGCCGATCGCGTCCGGGGCCAGCCCGCCGGCCGGGCGGATCGAGCGCACGTTGTCGACCGTGACCCGGTCGCCGGCCCGGACGTCGGCCACCACGTACAGCGAACGCCGGAACCGCAGCCCCTCGGCCTCGGAGTCGTCCGCGCCGATGCGGGCCACCCCGAGCGCCGCCCGGGCCCGCCGGCTCTCGGTGACCAGGGTGGCCAGTTCGGCGGGCTCCAGCGAGAACTCCGCGTCCACCCCGCCGTCGGCGCGGTCCAGGGTGACGTGCTTCTCGATGACGGCGGCGCCCAGCGCCACCGCGGCCACGGCCGCCCCGATGCCGGGGGTGTGGTCGGAGAGCCCGACCACGGTGTCGAAGGTCGCGGCGAGCACCGGTAGCCGGCGCAGGTTCGCGGCCTCGACCGGCGCCGGGTACGCGGCGGTGCAGGACAGCAGGATCGGGTGTGGGCAGCCGGCGCCACGGGCGGCCCGCACCGCCGCGTCGATCTCCGCGATGGTCGCCATCCCGGTCGACATGATCAGCGGCTTGCCGGTCGCCGCGGCGAGCCGGATCAGCGGCAGGTCGACCAGCTCCGACGAGGCGATCTTGTACGCCGGTGCGGCGAGCTTCTCCAGGAACTCGATGGCGCTGGGGTCGAACGGGCTGGAGAAGGCCGTCAGCCCCCGTTCCCGGGCCCGGTTGAAGATGGGCTCGTGCCACTCCCACGGGGTGTGCGCCCGTTCGTAGAGCCGGTAGAGGTTGCTGCCACCCCACAGCTCGTGGTCGTCGCTGATCCGGAACGCCGGTCCGTCGACGTCGATGGTGATCGTGTCCGCCCGGTAGGTCTGCAGCTTGAGCGCGGCCGCACCGGCGTCGGCGACGGCGTCGACGATCTGCAGGGCCCGCCGCAGGCTGCCGTTGTGGTTGCCGGACATCTCGGCGATCACGAACGGGGGCTGGTCGGGCCCGACGAGGTGCCGGTCGATCCGGATCGCTGGGCTGGTCATCGGGCGGCTCCCGCCGGTCGGTCGTGGTGCCGGCGGGGTGCGTCGCGCCGGTCGTCGCAGGTCAGTTCGACGCGCAGGACGTCGTGGCGCACGCCGTCGATGTCGCGCTGGTGGGTCCCGGTCACCGCGAACCCGAACCGGCGGTGCAGGTCCAGCACCGGACGGTTCTCGGCCAGCACCTCGCCGCGCAACACCCGCAGGCCGGCGGTGTCGAACGCGTAACCCAGCGCGGCCCGCTCCGCGGCCACCCAGGCCGGTAGCAGCGCGCCGATCCGCTGCAGCCCGTCGACGTCCAGGTAGAACGCCCAACCGGCGGAACCGTCGGCCGGCGTTGGTTCGTGCAGGGTGACGACTCCGGCCGCGACCCCCTGCCACTCGAAGATCAGCAGGTGGTGGGCGGGGTCGGCGCTGACCCGGCGCCACCAGGCGGCGTGCTCGGGGGCGGAGATCGGACGCCGGGTGAAGCTGGCCTGGCGCACCTTGGGGTGGTTGCGCCAGCGCAGCACGGCGTCGGCGTCGGCGTCGGTGGCCCGCCGCAGCCGGCACGGCGGGACGAGCCCCGTCCGCACCGGCGGTGGGGCGGTCGACGGTTGGGCGGTCATCGCGGTCCTCTGTTGGGGTTGGTGCCGCGCACGGCGCGTACCGCCACCCGCAACGGCGCCGTCATCATCCGGCCGACCCGGAAGCTGCCGGAGTTGCGGTAGCCGCGCAGCTGCCGGTCGCGGATCTGCAGCAGCTTCTCCCGGTCCCGCAGCCGGTCCTCGCGCCACTCGGCACGCTGCTCGTTCCACGCCACCTGTTCCCGGGCGGCGAGCAGGTCGCCGGCCAGCCGGCTCATCCCGGCGACCAGATCGCGGTAGCTGCGCGCGGCCAGCCCGGCGTGCTGGGCGACGACCGAGGTGAGTTCACAGTAGAGCTCCTGTTCGGCGTCGGCGTCCAGCAGCCGCTGACCGGCCTGCACCTCACACTCCAGGACGGCGGCGCGGCTGGCCGCCGACCGGTCGATGGGGTGGCCGGCGGCGGCGGCCAGCGACACGGTCAGGCCGTCCACGTCCAGCGCGTGCGGCCACGGATGCGGCAGGGCGGTGCTGAGCAGCGTGACGGCGAACCGGCGCAGGGCCCGGTTCAGGGCCAGTGCCAGCGGGACCGGCTGCGACAACTGCCAGCTCGGGTCGAGCAGTGCGTGCCGGTGCCCGTCGGTGACGACGTTGTCGGTCGTGGCGAACACCAACTGCCCACTGACCTGACCGTCGATCTGCTGCCCGGCCAGCCACCCGGCGTAGCCGCGCAGCAGCTCGCGGACCCCGGGCAGGTCGTGCTCGGCGCACGAGCGCAGCAGCAGCTCGTCGAGCAGTTGGTCCCCGCTGACCGGACCGGTGAGCAGGCCGGGGGTCCGACCCACCCGCCCGGCCGGCGCCAGGCCGTCCGGTTCGGTGCCGTCCAGCAGCCGCCGGTGCCACTGGTCGTCGGGGCCGCGTTCGTAGCCGACCGGCACGTCCCAGTGCCCGGCGTACGCGCCGCCGGCCACGATGGCGGTCGGCAGGGCGTCGCCGCCGTCGCCGCCGCCCGGGCGGGCCTCGTCGGGCAGCGGAGCCGTCGAGCGGGGGGCCACCACCAGCCACACCGGCGCCAGGGCGGTGCCCAACCCACCGCGCAGGGCGGTGCGGGCCAGCCGGCGCGGATCCTGCAGCAGCGGCCCGGTGCCGGTGTTGGCGCTGAACGCCGCCGCCACCTCGGCGGTCAACGCCGGCGGCAGCGCGGCGGCGGGGTCCAGTTCGCCGGCCCGGACCAGGACCGTGGGTCGCGACGGGCCGGGGTAGCCGGCGTACGTGGCGACCGGCACCAGGTCGGCCTCGCGCAGCCGGTCGAGCAGGACGCCGTGACCCTCCGGTCGGTGCTGGTCGAACTCGTGGTGCAGCCGCCAGCCGGCGCCGGACTGGGTACGCGCCGGGGGTCGCGCGTCGGCCAGCCGGTGCACCCCGAGGGGGTTCTCCACGGCCAGCAGCAACGTGCCGGTCGGGGCGACCGTCCCGGTCAGGTGGTCGAGCGCGGTGGCCCAGTCCAGGGCGGTGCCGTCCGGGCTGTCCAGGCGGCTCAGCCCGTCCAGCGCCACCACCAGGTCGTACGGCTCGGTGCCGGACAGCTTGTCGAGAGTCCCGCAGAACACCCGGATCTGCGGGTGCCCGGCGTGCCGGCGGGCCAGCGTCAGGGCGTCGGAATGGGAGCGGACCAGGCAGGTGACCCGGGCCTGGCCGTCGACCAGCAGGTCCACCAGCTCGTCGGCGTGCGGGCCGGCGACGAGCACCCGCTGCCCGGGGCGGGTGAAGCGGCGCAGCACGACGCCGAGCGCCGAGCCGCCCGCCGGGTCATGGCCGGCGTCGGACCACGCCATCAGCTCGCCGCCGATGAAGTGCAGGCGCGGCAGGTTCTCCTGGTTCAGCACGTCGTCACCACTACTTCCTGTTCGACGCTGTCGACGAGTGCGCCAGGTTGGGCGTCGCCGAAGCTGGCTCAAGGGCGGCGGCGGCCGGCGCGGCGTCCCGGGCCGGTGTTGGGACCGGCGTCCCGGTGTCGACCTCGTCGGCCAGCCGTTGGGCCGGTGTCGGGACCGGGGTCTCGGTGTCGACCTCCTCGGCCAGCCGTTGGGCCGGCACCGGCGCCTCGACCGGTGCGGGGATCTCGGTCGGCACCGGCGCGTCGAGCAGGGCCGGCCGGTCCGCGTCGACCGGCCAGCCGAACAGGTCACGGATCTCCGCCGGGGAGGCCAGGTACGCCGTGCCGAGTTCGACGTCGGCGAGCTGGCGGGCGGCTTCCGGGTCGATGTGGGTGCCGTGCAGCTGCGGCCACTGCCGGGTGATCCGCCGCTGGCCGCCGTACCGACCGTCCTCCCCGGAGAGCAGCATCGGGTCGCCGTAGACGGCTGCCTCGCAGCCCACCGAGACGCCGTAGAAGATGGCGCTGCTGAGCCGGTTGGAGGCGACCCGGCGGTGCCGGCGCACCTCGGCGAGCTGCGCGTAGAGGAACTGGCTGTCGGTGTGGTTCCACATGTAGCCGCGGTAGCCGTGGCAGATCACCCGGAACCCGGCCGCCTCGTACAGCTCCCGGATGTCGCGTTCGCGGTGCTCCAACCAGTAGAGGCAGACGGTCACCGGGCCGGTCTCCACCTCCCGGATGGTGGCGATGAGCCGTTCGTGGTCGCCGTGCACGCGTTGCCGCTCCCACCCGTGGAACGGGTACCAGATGGTCCCGGTGCGCTCGGCGTCGGGGACCGCCCCCAGGGTGGGTTCCAACTCCAGCAGGTACTTCCAGACCGCGCCGACCGGGATGGCCGCCTGCCCGGCCACCCGGGCCCGCCGGGCGGTCTTCTCCGACCAGGTGAACAGCGGACGCCCGGCGACCGTCTCGGTGCCGATGGCCAGCCCGTGGCCGACGTTCCACCCGTGTTGCAGGTAGCCGGCGATCCTCGGTGGGCGGGTCTCGTCGAACCCGCAGTACCGCGCCATGACGTGCGCGTGGCCGTAGAAGTGGTTGGCGTGGTGCATGATCACCTCAACGCAGGATGTCCCGCAGCGTGTCGACCACACGCTCCTGATCGGCTTCGGTCAGATCGGGAAAGAGTGGCAGCGAGAGCTGTTCGGCGTAGAAGGATTCGGCGACCGGGCACATCCCGCGCCGGTAGCCGAGGTCGGCGAAGACCGGGTGCCAGTACACCGGCAGGTAGTTGACCTGCACGCCGATGCCGGCGGCGCGCATCCGGTCGTACACCTCGCGGCGGCGCCCGTCCCGGATCCGGACCGCGTACAGGTGCCACATCGGGTCGGCCCACGCCTGCTGGGTCGGCAGCCCCAGGCCGGGTACGTCGGCCAGCATGGCGTTGTACCGGGCCACCAGCCGGGTGCGGGCGGCCTTGAACCGGTCCAGCCGGCCCAGTTGACTGAGCCCGAGCGCGCACAGCACATCGGGCAGCCGGTAGTTCAGCCCGAACGAGTGCGCCTCCTGGTGCCAGCCGCCCTCGTCGGGTTGGCGCAGCCGGCCGGGCGGCCGGACCATGCCGTGGTGGGCGAAGCTGCGGGCCCGGCCGAGCAGGTCCGGGTCGGTCCCGGTGACCGCGCCGCCCTCGGCGGTGGTCAGATTCTTCGTCGGGAAGAACGAGAACGTGGTCAGGTCGGCCAGCGACCCGACCGGCGCACCCCGGTAGCGCGAGCCGATGGCGTGCGCGGCGTCGGCGACCAGCACGGTGCCGGCCCGCCGGGCCACCTTGCCCAGCCCGTCGTACTCGGCCGGGTGGCCGGCGTAGTCCACTGCGGTGATCACCCTGGTCCGGGTGGTCACCGCCGCCTCCGCCGCGGCCGGGTCCAGGTTGGCCGTCTGCCCGTCCACATCGGCGAAGACCACCCGGGCGCCGTGCAGCGCGGCCGCCGAGGCGGTCGCCACGAACGTCATCGGCGAGGTCACCACCTCGCTGCCCGGGCGCACCCCGGCGGCGGCGTACGCCACGTGCAGCGCGGCCGTGCCGGAGGTGACACTGACGCAGTCGGCGACGCCGGCCACGCCGGCCAGTGCCGACTCGAAGGCACGCACGACCGGCCCGGTGGTCAGCCAGTCGCCCCGCAGGGTGGCGGCGACCGCCGCGACGTCCGTCTCGTCGACCGACTGGCGTCCGTACGGCAGCATCAGGCGGCCAGGCCGATCATGGCGCGCAGCTCGTCGGTGGACAGCCACTGGTCGTTGGTGTCGGAGCGGTAGACGAAGCCCTCCGGCACCGGCGTGCCATCCGTCGGCGGGATGTACCCCCAGCTGGCGATGGTCGGCTGGACGACGTACCGGTCGGCCAGCCGCAGGGTGCGCGGGGCGTCGTCGGTGGCGATCATCTCCTCGTGCAGCTTCTCGCCGGGCCGGATGCCGATCTCGTACGTGGACCCGTCCGGGGCGACCGCGTTGGCCAGGTCCAGCAGCCGCATGCTGGGGATCCTCGGCACGTACAGCTCCCCGCCGTGCATCTGGGTGAACGAGTCGGCGACGAACCGCACGGCCTGGTCCAGGGTGATCCAGAACCGGGTCATCCGCTTGTCGGTCAGCGGCAGGCTGCGCCCCTCGGCATGCAGCCGACGGAAGAACGGGACGACCGAACCACGGCTGCCGACCACGTTGCCGTAGCGGACCACCGCGAAGCGGGTCACGTGCGCCGCGGCGTAGTGGTTCGCCGAGATGAAGATCTTGTCGGCGGTGAGTTTGGTGGCGCCGTACAGGTTGATCGGGCTGGACGCCTTGTCGGTGGAGAGCGCGACGACCTTGCGCACACCGCAGTCGATGGCCGCCTCGACGACGTTCTGCGAACCGTAGATATTGGTCCGGACGAACTCGAACGGGTTGTACTCGGCGGTGTCGACCTGCTTGAGGGCGGCGGCGTGCACCACGTAGTCGATGCCGTGCATGGCGCGGGTGAGCCGGTCCCGGTCGCGTACGTCGCCGATGAACCAGCGCAGTCGCCGGTCGTGACCGAAGAGCTCGCGGCACTCGTACTGCTTGAG
>DASVVF010000038.1:0-5250 GCA_036386695.1 Catenuloplanes sp.
ACACCCCCGGGGCCGCACTCCCCGGCGAAGGGTAGGAACATGGCGTACGTCGCGTTGTGGTGCACGCTGCTGCTCAGCGGGGTGCTCGGTGCGTCCGCGGTGGGCAAGGCCCGCAGCCGGGACGCCTTCGTCGCGTTCACGGGCGCCGTCCGTACCGTCGGAGGCATCCCGGCGCGGTGGTCGCGCCCGGCGGCCGTCGCGGTCGTTGCGGCGGAGTCCACCCTGGCCGTCCTGCTGCTGGTCGGGCCCGCCCGGCGGCTGGCCGCCGGCGGCGCGCTGCTGCTGCTGGCGGCCTTCACCGCCGTCCTGGCCCGGATGCTCGCCCGCCGCGACCAGCGCCCCTGCCACTGCTTCGGCTCCGGCGACGCGCCGGTGGCCGCCCGTCACGTCGTCCGCAACCTGCTGCTGGCCGCCGGCGCGAGCGTCGTCGCGGCCGTTCCCGGGTTTCCGGTGGACATCGGCCCACTGCTGGTGTGCCTGCCGGCCGTCATCGCCGTCGTGGGCATGGTCGTCATGCTGGACGACCTCGCCCTGGTGCTACGCCGTCCGAGCTGACCGCGATCGCCCGCGACGGCCCGGCACGATCCCGCTGCCCGAAGGAGTCCACCATGTACCTGCTGACCGCCGCGGTCGTCGTACTCGCGGTCCTGCTTCTGATCACCCTGGCTTTCGTGGCGGCGATGGTACGCCGGCTGCGGGACATCGAGCGGCGCGTCGCCGGCCGGTCCGAGCCGGGCGGCCTGGAGGTCGGTGCACAGATCCCGCCATTTGCCGCCCGCGCCGCCGACGGCACCGTGGTGACCGACTCCGAACTGATCGGCAGGCGGTCGCTGGTCGCGTTCTACGGCGTCGGCTGCCCCGGCTGTGAGACCCAACTGCCTGAGTTCACCCGCCGGGCCGCCGCCCTGGCCGCCGATGCCGTCCAGGTCCTTCCCGTCCTGGTGACCCCGCCGAACCTGGACGATCACGAGCCGGACGACGGGCTGCGGGAGCGGCTGAGCGGCACCGGCCGCCTGGTCGCCGGCGACGACGCGTTGACGGTCATGCAGGCCTTCGCCGCCCAGGCGACCCCGTCGTACTACACCGTCGGCCCCGACGGACGCGTCACCGGCAAGGGCATGACGCTCGCCCAGACGCTGGCGGAACAGCCGGCATGACCCAGCGCAGCGACGGCCGACACCGGTGGCGGGCCGCCCGGCACGCGGTCGTGATCTACGTCCGCGCCGCACCAGGGCTGGTCCTGCTCCGCCTCGCGATGACCGTGCTCAGCGCCGCCGGACCCGTGCTCCTGGCGTGGCTGACCAAACTCGTCATCGACCGGCTCGCCGGCGTCGCCGGGCCCGACGTGGTGCTGCTCGTGGCCCTGCTCGCCGTCGTGGCCGGGTTGCTCGCCGCCGTCCAACACCTCAGCCGATACCTCGACGGCGAGCTGGAACGGCGGGTCGTCGCCCTCACCCAGGTGACCCTGTTCGAGGCGGTGAGCCGCTTTCCCGGCCTCGCCGAGCTGGAGGAGCCACGGTTCCACGACTCGCTGCGCCTGGCCCAGCAGGCCAGCCAGGCGGGTCCGCAGCAGCTCGCGGGTGCGCTGCTGGGGACCGTCCAGGCGGCGTTGACCGCCGCCGGATTCCTGGTCAGCCTCGCCACCATCTCGCCCTGGGCGACCGTTCTGGTGGCACTGTCCATGATGCCGGCGCTCGTCTCCCAACTGCGGCTGGCCCGCGCCCACGCGGCGATGATGCTGCAGACCGCCCCGCGGATGCGTCGACACGAGTTCTACACCGGCGTGCTGCTCGACCTGCGGGCGGCCAAGGAGATCCGCCTGTTCGGCCTGGCCGACTTCTTCCGGGCCCGGATGCTCACCGAGCTCGACGCGGCCCAGGGCGGGGAGCGGACAATCGACCGGCGGACCCTGCGGGTCGACTCGCTGCTGTCGTTGCTGACGGCCGCCGTCTCCGGCGCCGCCCTGGTCACCGAGACCGCCCGGGTCGCCGCCGGGAACGGCACCGCCGGGGACCTGACGGTGCTGGTCGCCGCGCTGGCCGGGGTGCAGGGTGCGCTCGCGGGCATCATCGCCCAGATCGCGAACATGACCCAGACCGCCACCCTGTTCGGTCACTACCTCACCGTGGTCGGTCACGCCCCGACCCCCCGGTCGGACGCCGGAAACGCCCGGACCTTCCAGCCCGTGCCGGCCGGCGCCCACGGGCCGACGATCGAACTGCACGACGTGTGGTTCCGCTACCACGACGACCACGACTGGGTGCTGCGAGGAGTCAACCTCACCATCCCCGCCGGGCAGACGACGGCCCTCGTCGGGGTCAACGGCGCCGGCAAGTCCACCGTCGTCAAGCTGGTCGCCCGCCTCTACGAACCCCAGCGCGGCCGCCTCACCTGGGACGGCGTCGACCTGCGAGAACTCGACCTCGGCGAGCTGCGCCGGGGGATCAGCGCGGTGTTCCAGGACTTCATGGCCTACGACCTGACCGCCGCCGAGAACCTCGCGGTGGGCGACCTGGCCGCGCTCGACGACCCGGCGCGCCTGCGCGTGGCCGCCACCAGGGCGGGGGTGCACGAGGCGCTCGCCCGACTGCCCCTGGGCTACGACACCACGCTGAGCCGGATGTTCCATCCTGACATCGGTCCAGCACCTGGCGGCCAGATGCCCGACGGCGACCCGAGTGCGACCAGCGCCCAGCTCTCCGGCGGACAATGGCAGCGGATCGCCATCGCCCGGGCGGTCCTGCGGCAGAACGCCCAGTTGCTGATCCTCGACGAACCGTCGGCCGGCCTCGACGCCGAGGCCGAACGGGCCGTCCACGACCAGCTCCGCGCGTTGCGTACCGGCCGGACAAACCTGTTGATCTCGCATCGCATGAACACCGTGCGGGCCGCCGAGCGCATCGTCGTGATCGAGCGGGGTCGCGTCATCGAGCAGGGCGACCACGAGGAGCTGATGGCCGTCAGCGGCCGGTACGCCGACCTGTTCCAGGCGCAGGCCGAGGGCTACCTGAGCGCGCAGTGCACACCGCCGCCCGGGTCGGCCGCGCTGCCCGCGGCGGCGGTGCCCGGGCCGGCTGAGCTGCCCGCCGGCGACGTCCATGCGCTGCAGGTCGTGGAGGGTACGGCGCGGTGAGCTGGTCGTCTCCCGTCTGCGCGGTCGGCGGCACGCTGGCCGCGGCGGCGGCCCTGGTGGCGCTCGCCCGCAGCCGGCTCGCCGTCGTCACCGTCACCGGATCGAGCATGACTCCCACCTACCGGGACGGCGACCGGGTGCTGGTGCTGCGCACCCGGCGGCTGCGGCGCGGGTCCGTGGTGGTCGCGGGGTCACCGACCGCCGCGGGGTCGCCCACCCTGCCCGGCGCGCCTGCCGGTGATCCGCTGGACGGTCGGCACCGCCTGCTGATCAAGCGGATCGGCGCCCTGCCCGGCGACGTCGTGCCCGCACCGGTGCGCGCCGCGGTCGCCGCCCACGAGCGCGACGTCGTACCGGACGGCAGGGTCGTCCTGATCGGCGACGGCCCACACAGCACCGACTCCCGCACGATGGGCTACTTCCGCAGCTCCGACGTACACGCAGTGGTGGTCGCGGTCCTGGGATCGACGCCCCTGCGCGGCGAGCCGGCGTCGATGCAACCTCGAGTCGGACCGGGCGAGGGCACACCGACCGGCACGACACCGCGCCGACCGTCCTGGCCCTGCTCGCCCGGGACCCCGACGCGCTGATCCTGGCGTACGACGGCCAGCGGTTGGTCGGCGCCGTCATCGCCGGCTGGGACGGCTGGAACGCCACTCGGCGCCATCGGTCCCGTCCATCTCCATCGCCGCGTGGAACGGTAGACGGGCCAGGGTCGGTGACGACGCCGCGCGGTCCGCGAAGGCGTTCATCTGCTCGTGCGAGCCGTGCCACTTGCGGCACCAGTGGTGGTGGGCGAGGTGGCGTGGGCGCCCCGCTGCTCCGGTCGCGGCATCCAGCTCGATCTCATAGACCGGGAACTGGAGGCGCGGGCGATGGGCATCAGGACGACGCCGGAGGAGCAACTGAGGATGTTCGGCGCGCAGTTGTACGACGTCATCGGATCCGACTACCCGGTGACGCGGCGCACCGAGCCGCGGATTGCCGCGCGCATTTGGGATGCGCTAGGGGACGCCCGGACCGTACTGAATGTTGGTGCTGGCACTGGCTCCTACGAACCGCCCGATCGAGACGTCACGGCGGTGGAACCATCGGCGGTCATGCGAGCGTTGCGTCCCGCGGGTGCAGCACCCTGCGTGGCCGCCGACGCGGAGGGCCTGCCGTTCGAGGACCAGTCTTTCGACGCCGCGATGGCGGTCAGCACCGTTCATCACTGGCGGGATCCGGTCGCGGGGCTGCGGGAGATGCGGCGGGTGGCCCGCCGCGTGGTGGTGTTCACGTACGACGCCGACGACAGTCAGCGGTTCTGGCTCAACCGCGACTACCTACCCGAGTTCGCCGACCTTCTTGTCAGCTGGCCGTCCCTGGCCGATCTGACCCGGGCCATCGGCGGACGCGCGGAGCCGGTGCTGATCCCATGGGACTGCGCCGACGGATTCTTCGAGGCGCACTGGCGCCGCCCCGAGGCGTACCTGGACGAACAAGTGCGCCGGGCGGTATCGGTATGGACCAGAGTGGGACCGGAGGCCGAGCAACGGGCAGTAGACGCACTCCGCGAAGATCTCTCCTCGGGTCGGTGGGCCGACCGCAACCGCGACCTCGTCGCCCTCGACACGGCAGAGCTCGGACTCCGTCTGCTCGTAGCCTGAATCGTCGTGCGCCGGAACGACAACACATCGGGGCCCGGCACCGCGGACCACCGCGGCGTACCCGCGCGCGTCGCGCCGCCCAGCAGCGCCGGCATGAGCGACGTGGCACCGACGACGCCGACCGCTCTACCCGGGCGCAGCCCGCCAGACCGCGGCCGCAGCGACGCCAGCAGCGGATGGACGTGGCAGCGCCCCTGCCGCATCGCGCCCCGCCCCATTTGCTCGCCGACTCGACCGCGCGACGCAACTCACCGATCCCAGCCCGCCGGTCCCGTCTGATGTTCCCGGGGTTCGGTGGAGCCGGTTTGACTGGTCTTCTATGCTCGGCGCTCCATCAGAGCGGGGGAAGCTCAGGGCGAGGATGGCCAACTAACGGTCGCAGTCACACCCAAACGTTGTGACTGCGACCGTTCGGTGGCCACTGTCCGTCTGTTGAGTGGCAGGTGCTGAACCTGTCACTCAACAGAC
>DASVVF010000039.1:0-1798 GCA_036386695.1 Catenuloplanes sp.
GCAACGCCGTGGCGATGCTGTTCCTGACCCTCGGCCTGGTCTACCTGGTGTTCATGATGTTCGGCGCCTTCATCATCCGGGTGCCGGCAGCCGACTGGCGTCCCGACGGCTTCGACCCGGCGTCGGTGAAGTCCAAGTCGCTGGTCACCACCGAGAACGTGTCGGCCAACAACGCGATCAAGACGCCGCAGTTCTGGCTGCTGTGGATCGTGCTGTTCTGCAACGTCACCGCGGGCATCGGCATCCTCGAGCAGGCCGCGCCGATGATCCAGGACTTCTTCCGCACCGGGGAGACCTCCACGGTCGCCGCCGCCACGGCCGCCGGCTTCGTCGGCCTGCTGTCGCTGTTCAACATGGGCGGCCGGTTCGTGTGGTCCTCGACGTCGGACTACATCGGCCGCAAGCCGATCTACATGGTGTACCTGGGCGTCGGCATGGTGCTGTACGTCATCCTGGCCACCCTCGGCAGCACGGCGACCTGGATCTTCGTGCTGACCGCCGCCATCATCATCAGCTTCTACGGCGGTGGGTTCGCCACGGTCCCGGCCTACCTGCGTGACCTCTTCGGCACCTACCAGGTGGGCGCCATCCACGGCCGGCTGCTGACCGCGTGGTCGGCCGCGGGGGTGGCCGGGCCGCTGATCATCAACGGCGTCCTGGACACCCAGGGCACCCCCGGTCAGCTGGTCGCGGCGAACTACCGCCCGGCGCTGTTCATCATGGTCGGCCTCCTGGCGATCGGCTTCATCGCCAACCTGCTGATCCGCCCGGTGGCCAGCAAGTGGTACGAGCCGAAGGCCACGAACCCCGCCACCGCCCGCGCCAACCCGGAACGGAGCGCCGTCCGATGAGCCACCCCGCCACCGACAGCCGCCAGCCCACGCACACCCCGGTGGGGCTGATCGCCTTCGCCTGGACCCTGGTGGGCGTCCCGCTCGCGTACGGGCTCTACAACACGGTCAAGGCCGCGAGCGCCCTGTTCGGCGGCTGAGCCCCGCACCACCCACCCACCGCGCCCCCGTCCGGATCCCCGGGCGGGGGCGCTGTGTCGTTCGGGACAGGTCCGGACGACTCGGGGACGGCTCCTGGTGGCGGTGTGGACCGGTCGCGGGGGCCCGGAGGGTCTCCCGACCGGGACACGGGCAGCGGCTCAGTGCGGGCCGGGACGGCTCCTGGTGGCGGTGTCGGCCGGTAGGACGACGATGTCATCGCAGTGGGGGCAACGGGAGGTGGGCGCTGAGATCGGCGCGGTTGCCGCTGGCACTGACCCTGCCCTGCGCGAGGGCGTCGTCCCAGGTGAGCTGTCCGGTCGCCAGCCGCAGCCAGGTCGCGGCGTCGGTCTCCACGACGTTGGGCGGTGTTCCGCGGGTGTGCCGCGGCCCGGGCACCAGCTGGACGGCGACGTGCGGCGGCACCCGCAGCTCCACCGAGCGGCCCGGCTCGTGCTGCGCGAGCCACCGGGCGGTCGCCTTCACCGCCGCACCGAGCACCGCGCGCGGCGGCTGCTCGGCCTCCCCCGCCAGCCAGGCCCGCACCGGGTCGACGGCGGCTCGCAGCTCCTCGGCCGGAATCGGCTGAGCCGGCATCAGCTGGTCGGGACGGTCCCCGCCGGGACGCTGCCCACGGTCGCCTCCGGCGTGCCGAACAGGGCCGGCAGCGTCGCGCTCCAGGCGGCACGCAGCTCGGCAAGCGGCAGCTCGGCGACGCCGTCGACGGCGAGCACGTCGCTGCCCGTCGTCCCCAGCTCGGTGACCGGTACGCCTGCCCAGCGGGCCGTCGTCTTCACGCCGCCCGGGTC
>DASVVF010000040.1:0-6740 GCA_036386695.1 Catenuloplanes sp.
GGGGAGCGCACCGGGCCCCGGAGCACCGCGGCTGACCCAGCGCCGAACCGCGCCGACCAGGGGGTCGGCTGTCGTCAGCTCCACCCGCCGGTCGTGTGTCAGGCGGTGAGGTCGCCGGGCCCGGACAGGCGGTCGAGAAACTCGCTGGGACATTCACCGAGCGTCGGCAGTCGGCCGGCCACGAGTGCCTGGTAGGTCAGTCGGGCGGCCTCGTCCAGGTTGCGGGCGCGCTTGTGGGCCAGCTCCACCGAGTCGGCCAGCACCGAACAGCCATGCCGGCTGAGCACCAGGCAGTTGGTGCCGTCGGCGGCACTGGCGGCGGCGAGGGCGGCCAGTTCTACCGTGCCGGGCAGCCGGAACGGCACGGTGGCGATCCGTCGCAGGTAGAAGGCATGGTCGGTGGTGACCAACCGGATCCGCTCGGCCAGCGCATCGAGCAGCAGCACCGTCTGCGGGTGCAGGTGCACGATGGCGTTCACGTCCGGTCGTGACCGGTACGTGGCGAGGTGCAGCGCCAACTCGCTCGTCGGCTCAGGGGCGGTCGGCAGCGCACCGCCGGCACGGCCTCCGGAGACGGCCTGCACCGCACCGTCAGAGACCCGCACCGGGGTGAACGACGACCGGCTCAGCCGGTCGAGCCAGCTGCCGGCGGCCGTGACCCAGCAGGCGTCCTCGCCGGGCAATCGGGCGGACAGGTTTCCGCCCGACCCCACCACCAGACCTGCCTGCACCACGTCATGGCCCACGTGCGCGAGCTGGTCGCGCACGTCACCAGAGACGTAGTTCACCCAGGCCACTCCCGCTGAGGGCACCGCCATGCCCGCAGGCGCGCGGAACCGATGACACGTCGAACCCGCCTGGCGTCACCGAACAGGAGTGACGCCAGGCGACCGGCGCACCAGCCTTAACTCAGCGGGCCTTCTTGGTGGCCCGCTTACGCGGCGGGGTGAGGAGCTCCGCGATCGTGGCGATCGCGGAGGGCACCAGCCGGTAGTAAGCCCACACGCCGCGCTTGTCCCGCACCAGCAAACCGGCCTCGGTGAGGATACGCAGGTGGTGACTTACAGTCGGCTGAGAGAGGCCGAGCGGCGCCGTGAGGTCACAGACGCACGCCTCGCCTTGCGGATCCGACTGAATGAGGCTGAGTAGCCGCAGTCGGGCCGGGTCGGCAAGCGCCTTGAGCACCCCAGCAAGGCGCTCGGCGTCGGCGCGTTCGATTGGCTCGCCCGTCAGCGGCGAGATTTGAGGCATTGTAGTTTCGACCAACGCAGTTCCCACGAATCCCATCCTTCCACCTACACCATCGATCCGCCTGCATACCGGCAGGTCTGAATCGGCAATTTTTCAGGCCGTAAGGTCGAGGTCAGCCAGCGTGTATGCCGCTCGATAGGGCAGCCCGGCGGCCTGCACCGCTTCGCCAGCTCCTCGATCAACGATCACCGCCACACCCACCACTTCGGCCCCTGCTTCGTTCAACGCCGCCACGGCCGCCAGCACGCTGCCGCCCGTTGTCGACGTGTCCTCCACCGCCAGAACTCGGCGGCCCACCACACTCGGACCCTCGATCCTCCGCTGCAACCCATGGGTCTTCTCGGCCTTGCGGACCACGAAGGCATCCAGTCGACGGTGCGTCGCCGTAGCGGCGTGCAACATCGACAGGGCCACCGGGTCCGCACCCAGAGTCAGGCCGCCGACCGCATCGAAGTTCCAGTCCGCTGTCAGGTCGAGCAACACCCGACCTACCAGCGGAGCCGCCGCGTGATGCAACGTCACGCGACGGAGATCCACATACGAGTCCGCTTCACGACCTGATGAAAGCACGACCCGGCCGCGCACCACGGCCAGTTCAGTGATGAATTTACGCAGGTCGTCGTGGTCCCCCATGGGCTTGAGGGTACTGGTCTTAAGGAAGCCATGAGAATGCGCCCCAGCTTTCGCGAAAAAGGGCAGTTGACCCAGCCGGCCGGAGGGAGTATGGAAGGTCATCTCCGGCGACGCTCATCGATCCCGGCGTCCAATCCGCCCGCGGGCGTCCCTGGCGACCGCGCGCAGGAGCGCGGGCGGGCCGTGCCGCAGCACGGCCACGGCCACCTTGTATCTCCAGTCTGGCACGCTGACCAGCCGGCCACGGCCCAGATCCCGCAACGCTTCCCGGACCACGTCGTCCGCGTCCAGCCACAGCCACGATGGGGTCCCGGACATGTCGATGCCGGCCCGGTCGTGGAACTCCGTACGGGTGTAACCCGGACACAGGGCCATCACCCGCACGCCGTACGGCCGGACCGACAGACCGATCGACTCGCTGAAGTTGGTCACCCACGCTTTGCTGGCGGAATACGTCGAGCCGGGCATCACGGCACCGAATCCGGCGACCGACGAGACATTAATCACGGCGCCGTGCCCACGTCCGATCATCCCAACCACCGCCGCCAATGTCAGCCTCATCACAGCGTGGACATTGACGCCCAGCAACCTCATCTCTTCGTCGGTGGTCGATCGGACGAAAGGCCTATGCAAGCTCATGCCGGCATTGTTGATCAGCAGATTGACCTGCTGTTCACGGTCCCGTAATCGATTTTCTACCAGCGCTGTGCCCGACGCCGTGGAAAGGTCGGCCGCCAGCGCCTCCACCCGTACGCCGTACCGCCGGGTGAGTTCCTCCGCCCACGACGCCAGCCGCCGCCCGTCGCGGGCGACCAGAACGAGGTGGTAGCCGTCGCCGGCCAGCCGCCGGGCGAAGGCGGCGCCGATGCCGGCGGTGGCACCGGTCACCAGGGCGGTGCGGCCGTGATCAGGCACTGTGGTCACTGGTCCTCCGTACCGGTTCGGCGGCTTGCAGCCGGTGGATGTCCGCCCGTTCCCGGGGCTGCTGTCGGCTTCCCGATGGAACGACGGCCGCGGCCCGTGGATCCGGTCACGGGCTTGGCGGGGTCCAGCCGGGTGGCGGTCGCCAACTCTCGCTCTGGGCGGGCGGCTGCCATCCGGGGGGCGGTGCGGGCCAACCCGGCTGCTGCCGGGGCGGCGGCCACCCCCCGGCCGGTCCCTGTTGCGGAACGGGGTTCGGCCACGCCGGCGGCGCCGGGTGCTGCGGCCAGCCGGGCGCGGCGGGCTGCTGGGGCCAACCGGGCGGTGCGGACTGCTGGGGCCACCCGGGCGGTGCGCCCGGGGGTGCGGGGACGTTTCCCCCGGATCCGCGGAAGAAGGCCGCCGAGGCGGGCAGCATGAGCAGCACGGCCGCGCCGAGGTAGCCGAGCATCTGGGCGGTGGCCACGGCACCGTTGAGCCCGATCCACCCCGCCGGGTACGCCTCGGTCAATGCCGCCCCGAGGCCGGTGCCCGGCAGCGCGAACGACGAGTTGCGTTGGGTGAGGACGGTCACGACCGAACCGGCGCCGCAGAGCAGCCCGAGGCCGCACACCACCCAGGTGCCCACCCGGGCGCCACCGCTGCCCCGGCGCAACCCCCGAGCCAGGAGGAACAGCACCAACGCGAGCACCACCGCCAGCACCGCCGCCACGGTCGCCCCGGTCCACAACACCGAGATGAACCCACCGATCTCGGCCGCCGTGGCGCCGGTGCCGCCGGTCGACCGCAGGCGGCCCGCCACGCCGGGCAGCACGGCCAGGGTGGCCACCGCGTACCCCAGACCGCCGGCCGCCAGCACCAGCAGAATGGACGCGGCGGCCGTCACCGTGACGGGGCGGCGGCCCGGTTCGGGCGCCGGTGGCGCTGGGTGTGACATGAATATCCCTCCGAGTGATCCGCTTGGCACGAACCTACTCGGAGGGACAAGGACCGGGTTGCCTTTCCCGGGTCAGTTCGGCGGAACCGGGCGTCGGCCGGGCCCGCCGGCCGCCCCTACGCCGGTGGACCCGGCGGCTGATGCGGCGGCTGCTGATCCGGCGGCTGCTGCCCGGATTGCGGTGGCGGCCCGGCCGGCGGCTGGCCCGGCGACGACTGATGCGGCCCGGCCGGCGGCTGGCCCGGCGAAGACTGATGCGGCCAGCCCGCGGACGGCGCCGGTCCGGCCGGCGGCGCCGCCGGGTACGCCGGGTAGGTCGGATAACCCGGGTAGCCCGGGTAGCCGGGCATCGCCGGGTCCCCGCCGGCGCGGCGGAAGAACTCATTGGAGGCCGGCAGCGCCAGCAGGATCAGGGCGACCAGGGTGGCGACGATCACCACGACCGCCCCGCCGATGGTGAAGGGGTTCAACCACGACGGCATGGCGGCGTCCACCCGCCGCTGGATCTCGACCGCGTCGGGCATGTTGGCACCGGACTGCTGGAAACCGAGCGAGTTCACCGCCGAACTGGCCACCAGTTCCCCCCCGTTGCAGCACAACACCAGTGCGCCGGCCACCCAGGTGACGATCCGGGACGGGTTGCGGCCACGGTTGTTCAGCAGGGCGAGCACGACCAGGCCGACGGCGAACAGGATGCTCAGGACGGCGCCGCCGATGGTGGCGATCCGCAGCACCACCTCCGAGCCCTCGGCCGGGGTGCCGGCGTAGGCGGACCGCAGCACGTTGTAAGCGGCGTTCACAGTGGCGATCGAGGCGATGGCGCCGGCCACCAGGACCGCGGCCACCAGGAAGAGCAGGTAGCTCGAGATGGTGACGCTGGATGGCCGCTGACGGGCCGGCGGCGCGGGCGAGCTGACTGGAAACGACACGCGGCTCCCCTTTCCCTAAAGATCACGTTCACCGTATAGGTGGTCGACAACCGACGCGACCCGGCCGGGGTGGTGCCCCGGCCGGGGGTGGTCGGCCCTGCTCAGCCCACCGGACGCGGGCTGCCGGTGACGGTGAGACCGTCCTTGGCGTCGGCCAGGTCCACCGTCACCGTGTCGCCGTCGCGGATGTCCCCGGCCAGCAGCGCCTTGGCCAGCCGATCGCCGATCGCCGACTGCACCAGCCGGCGCAGTGGCCGGGCACCGTACAGCGGGTCGTAGCCGTGCTCGGCCAGCCACGCGCGGGCCGGATCGGTCACCTGCAGGGTGAGTCGCCGGTCACCCAGCCGGCGACGGAGCCGGTCGAGCTGGATGTCCACGATCGACGTGAGGTCCGCGCCGGTGAGGGCGTGGAACACGACCACGTCGTCGAGCCGGTTGAGGAACTCCGGCTTGAAGTGCCCCCGCACCATGGCCATCACCTCGTCGCGGCGTTGCTCCTCGCTGAGGGTGAAGTCGGAGATGACCGACGAGCCGAGGTTCGAGGTGAGGACCAGGATCGCGTTGCGGAAGTCGACGGTACGGCCCTGGCCATCGGTGAGCCGACCGTCGTCGAGAACCTGCAGCAGGACGTCGAACACGTCCGGGTGGGCCTTCTCCACCTCGTCCAGCAGCACCACCGAGTACGGCCGGCGCCGCACCGCCTCGGTGAGCTGACCGCCCTCCTCGTACCCGACGTAGCCGGGCGGGGCGCCGACCAGCCGGGCCACCGAATGCTTTTCGCCGTACTCGGTCATGTCGATGCGGACCATCGCCCGCTCGTCGTCGAACAGGAACTCGGCCAGGGCCTTGGCCAGCTCGGTCTTGCCGACACCGGTCGGGCCGAGGAAGAGGAAGCTGCCCGTCGGCCGGTCCGGATCGGCGACTCCGGCCCGGGCCCGCCGCACCGCCCCGGACACCGCGGTGACGGCCTGTTCCTGGCCCACCACGCGGGCACCGATCGACTCCTCCATCCGCAGCAGCTTGGCGGTCTCGCCCTCCAGCAGCCGCCCGGCGGGGATGCCGGTCCAGGACGCGATGACCTCGGCGATGTCGTCGGCGCCGACGTCCTCCTTGACCATCGGCGGGCCGTCGTCCTCGGCGGCGGCGACGAGTTCCTCAAGCTCCTTCTCCAGGGCGGGGATCTCCTGGTACTGCAGGCGGGCGGCCCGCTCCCAGTCGGTTTCCCGCTGGGCGCGTTCCAACTCGACCCGCAGCTCGTCGACCTGCCTGGTCAGCTCGCCGACCCGGTTGAGCCCGCCGCGTTCGCGGTCCCAGCGGGCGCTGAGCACGCTGAGTTCCTCCTGGCGGTCGGCGAGGTCGAGGCGCAGCCGCTCCAGCCGGTCCCGCGACCCGGGGTCGGTCTCGTTGGCCAGCGCCATCTCGTCCATCCGCATCCGGTCGACGGCGCGTTGCAGCTGGTCCAGCTCCACCGGTCGGGAGTCGATCTCCATCCGGAGCCGGGAGGCCGCCTCGTCGATCAGGTCGATGGCCTTGTCCGGGAGGAACCGGTCGCTGATGTAGCGGTCGGACAGGCTGGCGGCGGCGACCAGCGCGGCGTCGGTGATCCGGACCCGGTGGTGGGCCTCGTAACGGCCCTTGAGTCCGCGCAGGATGCCGATGGTGTCCTCCACGGTGGGCTCACCCACCACCACCGGCTGGAAGCGCCGCTCAAGCGCCGCGTCCTTCTCGATGTGCTGGCGGTACTCGTCCAGGGTGGTGGCCCCGACCATGCGCAGCTCGCCGCGGGCCAGCATCGGCTTGAGCATGTTCCCGGCGTCCATCGAGCCCTCGCCCTTACCGGCACCGACAACGGTGTGCAACTCGTCGAGGAAGGTGATGACCTTGCCGTCGGATTTCTTGATCTCTTCGAGGACGGACTTGAGTCGCTCCTCGAATTGACCGCGGTACTGCGCGCCGGCCACCATCGCGCCGAGGTCCAGCGAGACGAGTTTCTTGTCGCGCAGGGTCTCGGGGACGTCGCCGGCGACGATGCGCTGGGCCAGACCCTCCACGATGGCGGTCTTGCCCAC
>DASVVF010000041.1:0-6554 GCA_036386695.1 Catenuloplanes sp.
GTCGGCGGTCAGCGTGGTGGTCATCGACTGGACGCTGACGGGCGCGCCACCGCCCACCGGCACCGAGCCGACCATGATCTGCCGGCTGTGCCGTCGGGGGGCCAGCGGGGGCGGGGGGACGGCGGGCATTCCCAGGCTTACTGCGGTCACGTCGGCATCATCCTTGTTTGCAGCAATCGACCGTCAACGGGAGAACAGGGTGATCGGGTTGATCACGTCGGCGGTGACGGTCAGCAGCGTGAACGCGCCACCGATCAGGATCACCGCGTACGTGACCGGCATGAGTTTGAAGTAGTCGACCCGCCCGGGGTCCGGCTTGCCGATCCGAGCGTAGATCCAGGACCGGACCCGCTCGAACCAGGCGATCGCGATGTGCCCGCCGTCCAGCGGCAACAACGGCAGCAGGTTGAAGATCCCGACGAAGAAGTTCAGCGAGATGAACAGCAGGACGAACAGCTCCCAGGCGTCGTTCTCCACCGCCTCGCCGCCGAGCCGGCTGGCGCCGACCACGCTGATCGGGGTGTTGATGTCCCGCTCGGAACCGGTGATCGAGGCCCACAGGGCGGGGACCTTCTCCGGGATCCGCTTGAGCGACTCGAAGGTGCCGACCACCATCTGGCCGGTGTAGTCGGCGGTGGCGCCGAAGGCTTCGATCGGCCCGTAGGTGATCCAGGCCGGCTTCAGGGTCTTGAGGCCGACCCCCATCGCGGAGACGGTGCTGGCCGCGCCGGTCGGGTTGTCCAGCGGCGGGCGCTCGACGGCGGCCAGCGTCACCGACGTCGTCGCGGCCTGCCCGGCCCGCTCGTAGTCGACCGTCACCGGGCCGGGCTTGGTGCCGCGTACCAGCAGCAGCATCTCGCCCCAGGTGCGGACCGGGGTACCGTTCACTGCGGTGATCTTGTCGCCGTCGCGCAGGCCGGCCGCCTGGGCCGGGCTGGCCGGGTCGCCGGTCGCGCATTCGCGCTGGGCGTTCTCCACCACGACACACTTGCCGAGGCTGAGCACCGCGGGTTCCTGCCGGGCCTTGGCGTCGGTGGTGGGAAACTCCGGGTTCGGCAGCCCCATGAAGACCGCCGCCAGCCACAGGGCGATGATCGCCAGCATGAAGTGGGTGATGGACCCGGCGGACATGACCACGGTCCGCTTCCACACCGGGAAGCGCCACATGGCGCGCGGCTCGTCCGCGGGGTCGACGTCGTCGTCCTGCGGGGTCATTCCGACGATCTTGCAGAAACCGCCGAGCGGGATGCCCTTGAGCCCGTATTCGGTCTCGCCCCGCCGGAACGACCAGATCGTCGGGCCGAATCCGACGAAGTAACGGGTGACCTTCATCCCGAAGCCCTTGGCCGTCACCATGTGACCGGCCTCATGCAGGCTCACCGAGATCAGGATCGCCAGGGCGAAGAGCACCACCCCGAGCACGTACGCCATCAGGTTCCTTCCGTCACCGTCGTGATGATCCGCTGAGCGGCTGCGCGCGCCCAGGCCTCGGCGGCGAGTACGTCTTCGACGGTACCCGGTTCGGCCATGTCCGGAGCCGACCCGAGCACCCGCTGCAGGGTGTCGACGATGCCCAGGAACGGTAGCCGACCCGCGACGAACGCGGCCACACACTCCTCGTTGGCGGCGTTGTAGATCGCCGGGCGGCACCGACCGGCGGCGCCCGCCTCCTTGGCCAGCTGGACCGCCGGGAACGCCTCATGGTCCAGCGGGCGCAGCTCCCAGTTGTGCGCCTCGGTCCAGTCCACCGCCGGCGCGGCGTCGGCGACCCGGTCCGGCCAACCCAGCGCCAGCGCGATCGGCAGACGCATGTCCGGCGGGCTGGCCTGCGCCAGGGTGGACCCGTCGGTGAACTCCACCATCGAGTGCAGCACCGACTGCGGGTGCACCATGACCTCGATCGCGTCGTACGGCACTGCGAACAGCTCGTGCGCCTCGATGACCTCCAGGCCCTTGTTCACCAGGGTGGCCGAGTTGATCGTCACCACCGGGCCCATGTCCCAGGTGGGGTGCTTGAGCGCCTCCTCCGGGGTCACCCCGGCCAGCTCCTCGCGGCGCCGCCCCCGGAAGGCGCCGCCGCTGGCGGTCAGGATCAGCCGGCGCACCTCGGCACGGTCGCCACCGCGCAGGCACTGGGCCAGGGCGGAGTGCTCCGAGTCGACCGGCACGATCTGCCCCGGCCGGGTCGCCGCGGCCCGGACCAGCGGGCCGCCGGCCACCAGCGACTCCTTGTTGGCCAGGGCGAGGGTACGCCCGGCCCGCAGCGCCGCGAGCGTCGGCGCGAGTCCGAGCGAGCCGACTACGCCGTTGAGCACCACCTCGGCGGGCCACTGCGCCAGCTCGGTCATCGCGTCCGGCCCGGCGACGATCTTCGGGATGCGGAAGTCACCGGTGGCGTACCCGCGCCGCTGCGCCTGGGCGTAGAAGGCCAGCTGCAGATCCTGCGCCACCGACGCCCGGGCCACGCCCACCGCCTCGACGCCCAGCTCCAGCGCCTGCGCGGCGAGCAGTTCGACGTTGCCGCCGCCGGCGCCCAGCGCGACCACCCGGAACCGGTCCGGGTTGCGACGAATGATGTCGATGGCCTGGGTGCCGATGGAACCGGTGGAGCCGAGCAGGACGATGTCACGGGGGACGCTCACGGCGCCCATTCTTCCTGACGCGCGCCCGTCACCCCTCGGCAGGCGGGTCGTCGAGCAGCTCGGCGGGGTCGATCGAGAACTCGAACGGCTCCTTCATCACGAAGGTGCTGCCGGCGGCGGCCGCCGCGACCGGCTGGTACTCCCCGTCCACCAGCTCCAGCAGGGCCAGCGCCGGCACCCGGTTACGGAAGTCGATCCGCAGGAAGAACGGCACCCCGGCCGCGGCGTACTCCCGGGGCCGGTCGATGACGTCCTTGCGCCGGTTACCACTGGAGACGATCTCGCTGAGCAGCACCGCCTCGCCGATGTCGACGGTGTTCTTGCCCGCCCCGGAGGAGCGCAACACCACGATGTCCGGAATGAAGAGATCATCGCCGGACACGATATTGATCTCGTGGTAAACCCACAGTCTCGCCTGGCGGGCCGCCTGCTTCAGGAGGTAGGCCAGGTCAAGCTCGATCGTCTGGTGGTCGACGCCGGCATGGGGGGTCACGATCACGCTCCCGCAGTAGACCTCGACCGTGGGGCCGTTGGTCTCAGGCAACAGGTCAACAGCGAGGCGCGCCGTCCACGGACCGTCGTCGTAGGTGCCGAGGATGTCGAAGGACTGCTCGGCGGGTTGGTCCGGTTCGGGGTCCGCCGCCGGGAACGGCAGGGCCATCCGGCTCACCTCCCTCCGCGGGGCATCATGCCGCATTCAGCCTAACCGCGATGCCCCGTCCCGAGGCGGGCGCCACGAAGGCCGCCAGCGCCCGGCCGCCATCGGGATGGTAGTCAGCCGACCGGGGTATTAGCCGGCCATGACCGGACGGGCGCAGGCCGTACGACAGGTGATGGTGACGGCGTTCCGCCCGTTGCGCGGGCGCGATCTGGCCCTGCACGCGGCCGCCGTGACGTTCTACGGCGGCATCGCCGTGGTGCCGGTGGCGTTGCTGGCGATCTGGCTGACCGGGTTGGTGACCGGCGCGGACCGGGTCCGCCGGCTGACCGGCTACACCGTGGCGGCGCTGCCGGACACCATCGGTGCCGACCGGGCGCTGGCGGCGCTGATCGGCGCGGGGCTGCAGCTGACCCCGGGCCTCGCCCTGGCGGCGCTGTTGCCGGCCACCCTGTACGGCGAGGGCCTGCGCCGGGCGTTCGTGTCGCTGCGCGAACCCGGGGAGGCCCTGGTGGGTTGGCGCGGGCGGTTGCTGCTGTTGCCGTTGCTGGCCGCCGCGCCGGCGTTGCTGCTGGGGTTGTTGATGGCGCTGCCGATGGCGGTGCGGCTGTTCGAACGCGGGGGCCTGGCCGGGGTGGCCGGGGTGGTGCTGTCGTTCCTGGCGGTCTGGTTGGTGCTGACCCCCGTGCTGGTCTGGGTCTACCGGGCGGTGGCCCCGGGTCGCACCGAGCTGACGTCGACCGTGCTCGTCGGGTCGTTCACCGCGGCCAACCTGTCCGGGTTCCTGCATGGTTTCGTGCTGTTCTGCTACCTGCCGCTGGATCTGGGTCTGCCGTTCGGCGGTTTCGCCGAGATCGGCGCGGTGGTGGCGGTGGCGCTGTGGCTCTACGTCCTGCACGTCATCGTGCTGGCCGGCTACGCGGCCACCGGGCAACTCAGCCGGTGGCGTCGGGACCGGCCCACCCGCCGGTGATCATGGAGTACGCTCCCGCTCCATGATCACCGGCGGGGCGGGGTCAGGACCGGAACGGGCCGCGCACCTCGTAGGTGATCCCGGCCGAGGACCGGCCGGCGGTGCCACGCTGGGAGGAGAAGTACAGTCGGGTGCCGTCCGGGCTGAAGGCGGGCCCGGTGATCTCGGACGACGACTGCCCGGGCAGCCGCAGGAACGGCGTCACCACCCCCTCGGCGGTGATCACGTTGATCTCCATGTTGCCGCCGTCCTCGGCCACGTACAGGTCCCCGGAGGCGGTTCCGGTGATGTTGTCCACCCCGGTCAGCGGGGCGGTGCCGGCGGGCAGCAGCGAGTCGTCGTAGGCCAGGTCGAGGCGCTGGTTGACGGTGTCGTACGCCCACACCCGGTTGTCGCCCTTGGTGGTGAACCAGCAGGTCCCGTCGGCGTAGTAGCAGCCCTCGCCGCCGTTGAAGCGCTTGGCCGCGGAGACCTGGTTGCGGGTCTGCCGCGGGAAGCCGTCCCGGTCGGGCACCGGCTGCCAGGTGACCGGTCCGGCGGTCTGGTTGGCCGGGGCGCAGAGCACGTCGAGCCGGCCGGCCGACAGGTCGCCCCAGGTGGTGGGCGTGAACCGGTAGAAGCACCCGTCGGTCTCGTCCTCGGTGAGGTAGATCGCGCGCCGGTCGGTGTCACAGGCGGCGGCCTCGTGCTTGAACCGGCCCATCGCCGGGTACGCCACCGCGCCCCGCCCGCCCTGCGGGAACGTCTCGAAGACCCGACCCCAGGGCACCTCCTCGCAGGACAGCCAGGTGCCCCACGGGGTAGCGCCGCCGGCGCAGTTGGTGTTGGTGCCGGACAGGATCCGGTAGGCCGCCGCGATGCCGCCGTCGGCGGCGAACCGGACCGCCCCGGCGCCACCGGTGAGGAACACCTCGGAGTTCGACACGTAGATCCAGCCGCCGCCCTCGGCGGGGAAGCAGGCGCCGCCGTCGGGGGCGTCGTGCCAGGTGTACGAGGTGCCGGCCACCCGCTGCCCGGAGCGACCGATGATCCGGCTGGTGAAGCCGGCCGGAAGCTGGACGCCGTTGGCGTCGGTGGCCAGCGGCGGCCCGTACGGCCCGGGGCCGGGGCGGGCCACGTCCGCGAACGCCTGCTGCCAGAGTGCCCCGGAGAAGGCTGCCGCCCCGGCCCCGACCACGGCCGCGCGCAGGATGGTACGACGCTCCATTAGTTACCCCTCAGTAGCTGGATGACTGAGACGAAACATAGACCACCGTAGGGGCTCTGCGGAACCCACGAAGTGAACCCGCGATGACCATCGGTGAACCCGGCGGGACGGCCGGACCCGGCGCACCGGCGCGGCGGTCAGCCGACCGGGGTGACCTCCCGGGTCTCGACGACGGCCTCGACCGGGGCGGCCTCCCGGATGCCGAAGCGGCGGTAGAAGCCGGCCAGCGGTCGAGGGGCCCACCAGTTCCACCGGCCCAGCAGCCGCATGGTGGCCGGCACCAGCAGTGCCCGGACCAGCGTCGCGTCGACCACGATCGCCACGATCATGCCGATGCCGACCAGCTTGACGATCGAGACGCCACCGGTCGCGAACCCGGCCACCACCACGATCAGCAGCAGCGCCGCAGCGGTGATGATCCGCCCGGTGTGCTGCAGCCCGGCGGCGACCGACGCGGTGTTGTCGCCGGTGCGGTCCCATTCCTCGCGCACCCGCGACAGCAGGAACACCTCGTAGTCCGTGGCCAGTCCGAACAGGACGGCCAGCATGAGGATCGGGTTGGTCGGTTCGATGAACCCGGTCGGGGTGAAGTCGAGCAGCCCGGCGAGATGCCCGTCCTGGAAGATCCAGACCACCACCCCGAAGGACGCCCCGATCGACGCCAGGTTCATCAGGACGGCCTTGATCGGCAGCACCACCGAGCCGAACGCCAGGAACAGCAGCACCAGCGTCGCCGCGGCCATGATCAGGGCCATCCACGGCAACCGGCTCCGCAGGCTGTCCAGCAGGTCCCGGTCGCCGGCGGGGCGGCCGCCGACGAGCACTTCGGGGCCCTGCGGGGCGGGCAGCGCGCGGATGGCCGAAACCACCGCGCGGGCACTGGCGTCGGTGGGCTGGCCGGGATAGGTCACCGAGATCAGCGCCGCCGAGCCCCGGTCGCTGGTGACTTTCGCCTCGGTCACCCCCGGCAGGCCGGCCACCGCCGTGGCGAACCGCTGCACCGCCCCGGCCGGCAGACCCGCCGGCGCGGAGCCGCCCGGCGCCCCATCGGCCGGCGTCGAGAGCACGACCTGG
>DASVVF010000042.1:0-7379 GCA_036386695.1 Catenuloplanes sp.
CGCGTCACCGGCGACATCTCGCTCAGCCTGCCCGAGCGCCACTACGACCTCGCCGGACACATCATGGCCGAGGCGATCACCACCACGACCCGGCAGGCCGTCCCCCTGACCGAAGCCCTACGCCGCGCCGCCAGGTCAACCGGGCACACCCTGGGCCACCAGAACCCCCGCACCGACCACCACCCCGGCGACTGCCTACCAGCGGTCACCGAGGCCCTGGCCGACAACGGCTACGAGCCGCGAACCACCACCGACCGGATCACCCTCGCCAACTGCCCGTTCCACCGCCTCGCCCAGACCCACACCCAACTGGTCTGCGCCATGAACCTCGACCTCATCGAGGGCCTGCTCAACGCCCTCTGCCCGCACAGCCCGCAGGCCCACCTCGACCCGGGACCCGACCGGTGCTGCGTCACTATCCGCGCCGGTCACCCGTAGACCGGTCCCACCCGCACCGCCGCGTCACCGACGGGCGTGGCTCACAGCACCTTGCCCGGGTGGCTCACAGCACCTTGCCCGGGTGGCTCACAGGACCTTGCCCGGATTCAGCAGGTCCCGCGGGTCCAACGCGGCCTTGATCGCCCGGTGCACGCCCACCCCCACCGGGCCCAACTCCCGGGCCAGCCACTCCCGTTTGAGCAGGCCGACCCCGTGCTCGCCGGTGCAGGTGCCACCCAACGACAACCCCAGCTCCATGATCGCGTCGAACGCCCGTCGACCCCGGGCCACACTCGCCGGGTCGGCGCGGTCGACCACCAGGTTCGGGTGCATGTTGCCGTCACCGGCGTGTCCGACCACACCGACCGGCACACCGTGCTCGGCGGCGATGCGCTCCACACCGTCGAGCAGCGCGGCCAGCCGCGACCGGGGCACCGCCACATCATCGATGATCAGTGCGCCCGAGCCCGTCGGGTGCATCAACGCCGCGAACCGTTCCATCGCCGGGTGTGCCAGCCGGCGCGCCCGCAACAGCGCGGCCGCCTCGACGGCGTCGGTCGCCGCGTACACGTCGCTGGCGCCGGCCCGCTCACACAACGCGCCCATGGCCGCCACGTCGGCCGCCGCGCGGGCGCCGGTGTCGGCGGCGGCCAGCAGCACCGCCTTCGCGGTCACCGGCAGGCCCATCGGCCGGTACGCCTCGATGGCCCGCAGGTGCACGTCGTCCAGCAGCTCCAGCAGGCTGGGGGTGAGCCCACCCGCGGCGATCGCCGCCACCGCCGCCCCGGCCGCCGCCGTCGAGCCGAAGACCGCCACGACGGTCAGCGACTCCTCGGCGGCCGGCCGCAGCGCGAGGGTCACCTCGGTGATCACCCCGAGGGTCCCCTCCGACCCGACGAACAGCCGGGTCAGGTCGTAGCCGGCCACCCCCTTGGCGGTCCGCCGCCCGGTGCGCAACACCTCCCCGGAGGCCAGCACCACCTCCAGGCCCAACACGTACTCACCGGTCACGCCGTACTTCACGCAGCACATCCCGCCGGCGTTGGTGGCCACGTTGCCGCCGATCGTCGACGACTCCCACGACCCGGGGTCGGGCGGGTAGCGCAGGCCACGCCGGGCCACCTCGGCGGCGAGCACCGCGTTGACCACGCCGGGCTGCACCACGGCCAGCCGGTTGACCGGGTCGACCTCCACAATCCGGTCCAGCGCCGCCGTGGACAGCACGACCGAGCCTTCCACCGCGTTGGCGGCACCCGCCAGGCCCGTGCGGGCACCCTGCGGCACCACCGGCACCCCGTGCGCCCCGGCGATGCGTACCACCGCGGCCACCTCGGCGGTGCTGGTCGGCCGGACCACCACGGCCGGCATCCCGAACGGGCACAGGTCCGCCTCGTCGTGCCGGTGCCCGCGTCGCAGGTCAGGATCGGTCAGTACGGCCCCCGCCGGCAGCGCGGCCGCCAGCTCGGCCAACAGATCGGCCATGGTGCACAGGCTAGCCCGGCGCCGTAACCGCCGGGTGCCCTCCACACCGACCTGGCGACGACGCCGAGCCCGCGGGGCCCACGCCGTCAGCCGGGCGTGGCCCCGGTTGCCTCCCGCTGGAAAACCACGGACGGCCCGATGGCGTCACCGGCGGAAACCACGGCCCCTCACGGGCGCGCCGCCAGCTGCGCCAACACCCGGTGGGTACGCACCGAACGCACCGCCGCCCGCTGCTGACCCGCCGTCACCTCGATGTAGTTCTGGCTGGTCGTCAGGCTGGCGTGGCCGAGCAGCCGCATGATCTCCGAAGCGTTCGCCCCGTCCTCGGCCAACCGGGTCGCGAACGTGTGCCGCAACGCGTGCAGCTGCGCCCCCCGCGGCACCCGGTCGCTCACCCCGGCCCGCCGATAACAGGACTCCGCCAGGTACTGCAACCCGCCGCGCCGCAGCGGAGCACCATGCCGGTCGACCAACAGCACCGCCGCCGGTGTCACACTGCGCGACCCGAAGCGGTGCCGCCGGCTGTCCAGGTAGGTCAGCACCACATCATCGAGCTCCGGCTCCACCGGCACCGTACGCGGACGCCCGCCCTTGCCGGCGACCTCCAACCGCCGCTCGCCGGGGCGCCCACCCAGGCTGCCGACCCGCAGGGCCAGCAGCTCCGACAGCCGCAGACCGGCGCACAGGGCCAGGGCCAGCACGGCCAGGTCCCGTTCCGGCCACGGATGACGCTGCCGTGGATCGACCTCCCGGGCGACGGCGTGCAGCAGCTCCTCCGGGGTGCTGTCACCACGCAGCGGGCGGGGGATCGGGGTCGCGGTACGCGGCTTGTCGACGGCCGACATCGGGTTGCCGGCGACGACACCGTCGGTCACCAGGAAGGCGAAGAAGGAGTTCCAGGTCGACCAGGCCCGGGAGATGGAGGCGGGGGCGCGGCTGGCGGCGAAGCGCGCGAAGGCGCCCCGCAGGACGCGGGGGGAGAGGTGGCCGACGGTCAGGTCGCCCAGCGGTAGGGGAGTGGCCGGGTCGTCGGCGATCAGGCCGGCGATCGTGGTGAGGTCACGCCGGTACGCCTGCACGGTGTGGACCGACGGCTTGCGGGTGGTCCGGGCGGTCAGGAACCCGTCGATCAGCGCCACCACCCTGACGTCCTGTTTGTCCTGCATAAGGAATATTATGCAGGAATCAGGGGAGTTGTCCAACAGTCGCGAACCCGCCGCCGGCGTCGTTACGGCTTGTGATCGATTCCGGTGGTCCAGCCGGGGTCGATGCGGTGCAGTTGGGCGTCCTGCCGGTCGGCGAGGTGTTTCTGTAGGGGCAGGGAGACGAACCGGCAGGCGAACTCCAGCTCGCTGTCCTGCCCGGTTCCGGTGACGGTGTGTTGCCAGCTGTCGGAGGTGCCGGCGGGGGCTTGGACGTGAAAGTAGGTGGTGTGCCGAGGTTGACCCGTCTCGGGATGAGGCTTGTGTTCCGAGGCGATCTCACTGAGGACGGAGATATCGGTCAGGCCGGTCTCCTCGGCGACTTCCCGTAGCACGGCGTCATGCAACGACTCGCCAGGCTTGACACCACCTGCGGGAACTTGGGTGCCGGCATCGGGGATGCCGATGTGGTCGAAGACGAGCAGTTGCGGTTCCCTGCCGCTGTGCCGGATGACGTAGGCCGCGACACGGACGCGTGGGGTGGTGTGCATCCGTGCATTGTGCTTGGCGCGTCGGCCCCGGGGCGGTCAGCAGCCAGCGGGCGTTGCGGCGCGTGGCGGTGCGCATGGTGGTGCGCTGGTCGCGTAGCGCCAGCAGCAGTCCGGCGACGGGTTCCGGGACCGGCGTCGGTGGGTCACCCAACCGGAGCAGGACGTCGGAGCCGGGTGGTGTCGATGTCGTCGAGGGTCAGGCGCAGGATCTGGCCGAGAGGCTGGGCAACATCGTGACCGACCTCGGTGAGCAACCTACCCAGCAGACACAAACCCGTCTCAGTTGGACTTGACAACTGCCGCCTGCCCGGTGATGGTGTCGTCGGCGTCGATGCATGGTGCCAGTGACAGCGGCTCAGACTTGGGAGGGCTGTGTTCAATAATGCTCGCCGGTTCTGGTGCCACGTCTTGTGACGTCGGAGTGGTGTCCACGTCGGCCTTGCCGTCTCTGGTCCGATGGTGGCCGCTGACTACGTGATGGACCACGAAGTGGGCCTCCAAAGTATCGGTACGGGGCACGAGCCGTGCGGCTCGGGTCCGGGCCTATGCGCAGCCCCAAGCTGGTCGCGAGGCCCTGACACATTCCCGATATATGTGATCGTTCAATTGAACGGGGTGCAATGTGTTGGATCGGATGCGTTCTCAGGCCCGGTTAGCTGCTGTCGCGGCGGTGCTCGGTGCCGGGGCGGTGTTCGCGTTGGCAAGCCCGGCCGCGGCAGCGCCGACGCCGTCCCTCGAGCCCAAGCCCGTGGCCGTCGCCACGGGGGTCACGGCACAGGCGCTCAGCGGCCGGCAGATCAAGAACCGGTGGGCGGGCGCCTGCCTGGACAACAACACTGTGGACGTGTACCTGTTGGGCTGCGGGGGTAATCTCCCCAACCAGCGGTGGTGGGCCGACAAGAGTAGAATTTGGAGCTACTACAGCCAGAAGTGCCTGGATGGCAATGGCGCCGAGGACGTATACGTCCTGACGTGCGGCAGTGACAACCCGCATCAGGCGTGGGAACTCCGCACGGTCCTGGGCACCGACTACTTTCGGTACGTTCATACAAGGAGCGGCAAGTGCCTTGACACGAACGGCACCGCCGTCTACAAGACCGACTGCGACGTTGAAAACACTCACCAGCACTGGCGGGTGTTGATCTCCTGACCCCACTGACCAGTCAAGCGCGTCAGCGAGGAGCCGCCTGCGCGGCTCCTCGCTGCTTGAACCGCCCTTCTCAGAGGTCGGCTCGGAAGTTGCATCCGTTTCTGGGTGAGGGTGAGTAGGCCGGGTTCCTCAAAAGTCCGCATGGTTTGGGTGGGTGTGGTGATTCCCGGCCCCCGCCCGGGGGCCAACTTTACATAATGTGCATTATCGAACAGTCCGCCGAGGTCGGGTGGAAGCGGGACCGGGCCGACCCCCGGTCACACCGACGTAGGCAGCGAGGTGTTCGCCGGTGAGGGTGCGGCGGGCGGCGACCAGGTCCGCGGGGGTGCCCTCGAAGACGATCCGGCCGCCGTCGTGCCCGGCGCCGGGACCCAGGTCGATAATCCAGTCGGCGTGCGCCATGACCGCCTGGTGGTGCTCGATGACGATGACCGACTTGCCCGCGTCGACGAGGCGGTCCAACAGGGCGAGCAGCTGCTCGACGTCGGCCAGGTGCAGGCCGGTGGTCGGCTCGTCCAGGACGTAGACGCCGCCCTTCTCGGCCATCCGGGTGGCCAGCTTGAGCCGCTGCCGCTCGCCGCCGGACAGCGTGGTGAGCGGTTGGCCGAGGCTCAGGTAGCCCAGCCCGACGTCGGCGAGGCGACCGAGGATGGCGTGCGCGGCCGGGATGCCGGCCTCCCCCGTGGCGAAGAACCGCTCCGCCTCGGCCACCGACATGGCGAGCACCTCGCTGATGTCGCGGCCGCCGAGGTGGTACTCCAGCACCGAGGCGAGGAACCGCCTGCCCTCGCACACCTCGCAGACGGTGGCGACGCCGGCCATCATCGCCAGGTCGGTGTAGAGGACACCGGCGCCGTTGCAGTTGGGGCAGGCGCCCTCGGAGTTGGCGCTGAACAGTGCCGGTTTGACGCCGTTGGCCTTCGCGAACGCCTTGCGGATCGGCTCGAGCAGCCCGGTGTACGTGGCCGGGTTGCTGCGCCGGGAGCCGCGGATGGGTGCCTGGTCGACCGCCACCACCCCCTCGTCGGTGGGGATCGACCGGTGGACCAGTGAGCTCTTGCCGGAGCCGGCCACCCCGGTGACGACGCAGAGCACCCCGAGCGGGATGTCGACGTCGACGTCGCGCAGGTTGTTGGCGGTGGCGCCGCGGATCGCCAGTTTGCCGGTGGGTGCGCGGACGGTGTCCTTGAGGGTGGCCCGGTCGTCGAGGTGGCGCCCGGTGATGGTGCCGCTGGTCCGTAGTCCGTCGACGGTGCCCTGGAAGCAGACGGTGCCGCCCGCCGTACCGGCGCCCGGACCGAGGTCGACGATGTGGTCGGCGATCGCGATCGTCTCGGGTTTGTGTTCGACGACGAGGACGGTGTTGCCCTTGTCGCGTAGCCGCAGCAGGAGGTTGTTCATCCGCTGGATGTCGTGGGGGTGCAGGCCGATGGTGGGCTCGTCGAAGACGTAGGTGACGTCGGTCAGCGACGAGCCGAGGTGGCGGATCATCTTGGTGCGCTGCGCCTCGCCGCCGGACAGGGTGCCCGAGGGGCGGTCGAGCGACAGGTAGCCGAGCCCGATCTCGACGAATGAGTGCAGGGTGTGCCGCAGGGAGCTCAGTAGCGGTGCCACGGACGGCTCGGTGAGGCCGCTGACCCATTCGGCGAGGTCGCTGATCTGCATCGCGCAGGCGTCGGCGATGTTGACGCCGTTGATCTTCGAGGATCGGGCGGCCGCGCTGAGGCGGGTGCCCGCGCATTCGGGGCAGGTGGTGAAGGTGACGGCCCGTTCCACGAATGCCCGGATGTGTGGCTGCAGCGCTTCGGGGTCCTTGGCGAGGAAGGATTTCTGTACCTTGGGGATCAGTCCCTCGTAGGTGAGGTTGACGCCGTCGACCTTGACCTTGACCGGCTCCTTGTAGAGGAAGTCCTGCAGCTCCTTTTTGGTGTACTTGCGGATTGGCTTGTTCGGGTCGACGAAGCCTGATTCGGCGTAGACCCGTACCGTCCAGAAGCTGTCGGATTTCCAGCCGGGGATGGTGAACGCGCCCTCGGCGAGCGACTTGGTGTCGTCGTAGAGCTGGGTGAGGTCGATGTCGGAGACCGTGCCGCGGCCTTCGCAGCGGGTGCACATGCCGCCGGTGATGGTGAAGCTGCGCCGCTCTTTGACGGTTTTCCCGCCGCGTTCGATGGTGACCGCGCCCGCGCCGCTGATCGAGGCGACGTTGAAGGAGAACGCCTGGGGTGAGCCGATGTGCGGTTTGCCGAGCCGGCTGAACAGGATGCGCAGCATCGCGTTGGCGTCGGTGGCGGTGCCGACCGTGGAGCGGGTGTCGCCTCCCATCCGCTGTTGGTCGATGATGATCGCGGTGGTCAGCCCTTCGAGGACGTCGACCTCGGGGCGGGCCAGGGTCGGCATGAAGCCCTGCAGGAAGGCGCTGTAGGTCTCGTTGATCATCCGTTGGGATTCGGCGGCGATCGTGCTGAACACCAGCGAGCTCTTGCCCGAGCCGGAGACGCCGGTGAACACCGTCAGGCGGCGTTTCGGGATCTCGATGCTGACGTCCTTGAGGTTGTTGGCACGCGCGCCGTGCACGCGGATCAGGTCGTGGCTGTCGGCGGCGTGCGGCGCAGG
>DASVVF010000043.1:0-1822 GCA_036386695.1 Catenuloplanes sp.
ATCAGGGCGAACGTCACCGGGGACGGCACGGCGCCGGCGGGCGTGGCCGGCGTGAGGCTGGTGACCAACCCCACCACGATCGCGGCGGTGAGAAGGCGTAGTCGTCGCATCCGCCCATTCGCGCAGAGCCGCCCCACCGGCCGGTGACCGCGCGCCGACGCGCTGGTGACCGTGCGGTGGACATCGGCTCCGGCACTCGACCCGGGTGGCGGACGCCGCCGCGACCGGCGGGCGAAGGCGTGCGGTGTCGTGTCGTCAGGACGTCACCAACCGTTCACGCGGTCTCTCCCTGTGTACCTGTCCGGTGCCTCGGACGGCTAGCAGGGTGCAGGCCATGCCATTGCTGAAATCACGGGTCGCACTGCTGGTGCTGGCCGTCGCGGCCGGGGTGCTGTCGGCCCCCGGCACGCCGGCCGCCGGAACATCGCGGGGGGACGGATCGCGGGCGTTCGATCTACAGGCGCACCGCGGCGGACTGGGGCTCCGCCCCGAGAGCACGCTGGCCGCGTTCGGTAACGCGCTGCGGCTCGGGGTCCGCACGCTGGAACTGGACGTGCAGATCACCGAGGACCGGCGGGCGGTCGTCACCCACGACCGGCGGGTCGACCCCCGCAAATGCCTCGATACCGCCCCGGCCACCCCCGGCGATCCGGAGTTCCCGTACGTCGGTCGATACGTCAACACCCTGAGTCTCACCCAGCTGCGAACCCTCGACTGTGGTTCCCGGCAGCTGCCGGGCCACCCGGGCCAGCAACCGGTGCCCGGGGCCCGGATGCCGCTGCTGCGGGAGGTTTTCGACCTCGTCACCCGGTACCGGGCGGACGACGTGAAGCTCAACATCGAGACCAAGGTGGAGGCCGCGGCCCCCCGGGAGACCGCGCCGCGCGAGGACTTCGTCCAGCTCGTGGCGGGCGAGGTCCGCGCCGCCGGCTTCCTGCGGCGGGTCAGCGTGCAGAGCTTCGACTGGGGTGCGCTGCGGCGGATGCGGCAGGTGGAACCGCGCCTGCCCATCGTGGCCCTGACCAACCGGGACTTCCTGCAGACCGGCCAGCCCGGCCGGTCGCCGTGGCTGGGCGGCCTGGACATCGACGACTTCGCCGGCGACCCGATCGCGGCCATCCGGTCCTTCGGCGCCGACGCGTTCTCGCCGGTACACGGGTTCCCCCAGAACGGTACGGTCGGCGACCCGGCCTACCAGCCGTACGTCACCCGGTCGATGGTGCGGCACGCCCACCGGTACGGCATCAAGGTGGTGCCGTGGACCGTGAACGACCCGGCCACCATGCGCAAGCTGATCGACGACGGCGTCGACGGGTTGATCACCGACTACCCGGACCGGTTGCGCCAGGTCCTCGCCCAGCGGCGGATCGGCCCGCCCCGGGCGTACGTCTCACCCTTCGACATCCAGGGCCACCGGGGCGCTCGGGCGGTGCGCCCGGAGAACACCCTCGTCGGGTTCCGCTACGCCCTGGCGAACCCGGACATCTCCACCCTGGAGCTCGACACCGGTGTCAGCGCCGACGGCCACCTCGTAGTCATCCACGACCGTACCGTCAACGGTTCGCACTGCGTCGACACCGCCCCGGCGACCCCGGGCGACCCGCGGTTCCCGTACGTCGGCAAGCGGGTCCACGACCTGACGCTGCGGCAGCTGAAGACGCTGGACTGCGGCGCCCGGACCCTGGCCGGGTTCCCCCGGCAGGTGGCCGTGCCCGGCGAGCGGATCCCCACCCTGCCCGAGGTGTTCGCGGCCGTGCGGGCCAGCGGCCGGGGCGACGTGCGACTGAACATCGAGACGAAGATCAGCCCCACGGTGGCCGAC
>DASVVF010000044.1:0-3148 GCA_036386695.1 Catenuloplanes sp.
GGTGGTCGAGGTGTCCTGCCCGCATTTCCAGTACGCCCTGCCGGCGTACTACCTGATCGCCCCGAGCGAGGCGTCGTCGAACCTGGCCCGGTTCGACGGGGTGCGCTACGGCCTGCGGGTCGGCGACGACGGCCAGCGGTCCCTGGAGGAGGTGATGTCGCTGACCCGGGAGGCCGGTTTCGGCCCGGAGGTGAAGCGACGCATCATGATCGGCACGTACGCGTTGTCCAGCGGCTACTACGACGCCTACTACGGGCAGGCGCAGAAGGTCCGCACGCTGATCACCCGGGACTTCACCGCCGCGTTCGAGCAGGTCGACGTGCTGGTGTCGCCCACCACCCCGTTCGTGGCGTTCCCGTTCGGCTCGCGTACCTCGGACCCGTACCAGATGTACCTGGCCGACCTGTACACCATCCCGACGAACCTGTACGGCGGGCCGGCGATCTCGGTGCCCTGCGGGTTGTCCGACGGGCTGCCGGTCGGGTTCCAGATCATGGCGCCGACGATGGCCGACGACCGGATGTACCGGGTCGGCGCGGCCCTGGAATCGGCCGTCGGCACGTTCGCCCCGCCGGCCCTCTGACGCGCAGGAGAATCGATGACCACGACCACACTGCCGCCGTACGACGATGTCGTCTCCCGTTACGAGCCGGTGATCGGCCTGGAGACGCACATCGAGCTGGGCACCAACACCAAGATGTTCTGTGGCTGCCCGACGGAGTTCGGCGCCGAGCCGAACACCCAGGTGTGTCCGGTCTGCCTGGGCCTGCCCGGGTCGCTGCCGGTGGTCAACCGGGCCGCCATCGAGGCGACCATCCGGATCGGCCTGATGCTCAACTGCACCATCGTGCCCTGGTGCCGGTTCGCCCGGAAGAACTACTTCTACCCGGACATGCCGAAGAACTTCCAGACCAGCCAGTACGACGAGCCGATCTGCGTCGACGGCTGGGTCGACGTGGAGGTCGACGGCGAGTTGGTGCGCATCGGGATCGAACGGGTGCACATGGAGGAGGACACCGGTAAGACCCTGCACGTCGGTGGAGCCACCGGTCGGATCCACGGGGCCACCGAGTCGCTGGTGGACTACAACCGCGCCGGCATCCCGCTGGTGGAGATCGTCACCAAGCCGGTCCCGGGGATCGGCGCCAGGGCCCCCGAGGTGGCGAAGGCGTACGTCACCGAGCTGCGCGACATCATCCGCTCGCTGAACGTCTCCGACGTGCGGATGGAGCAGGGTTCGATGCGCTGCGACGTGAACACGTCACTGAACCTGCCGGGGCTCCAGTGGGGGACCAGGACCGAGACGAAGAACGTGAACTCGTTGCGCTCGGTGGAGCGGGCGGTCCGTTCCGAGATCATCCGGCAGGCGTCGCTGCTCGACGCCGGCACCCCGATCATCCAGGAGACCCGGCACTTCCAGGAGGACACCGGCGGCACCCGGGCCGGCCGGTCCAAGGAGACCGCCACCGACTACCGGTACTTCCCGGAGCCCGACCTGGTGCCGATCGCCCCGGACCCGGCGTGGGTCGCGGAGCTGAAGGCGGGGCTGCCGGAGCTGCCGCGGGTGCACCGCAAGCGGCTCCAGGAGCAGTGGGGCCTGACCGACCTGGACATGGAATCGGTCGTCAACGCCGGTGCCGTGGAGCTGATCGAGCAGACCATCGCCGCCGGCGCCGCCCCCGCCGGTGCCCGCAAGTGGTGGCTGGGTGAGCTGGCCCGGCGGGCCAACGAGACCGGGGTGGAGCTGTCCGCCGTCGGCGCCAGCCCGGCGCAGGTCGCGCAGTTGCAGCGACTCGTCGACGACGGCAAGCTCAACGACAAGCTGGCCCGCACGGTGCTGGAGGGTGTGGTGGCCGGCGAGGGCGACCCGGCCGAGGTGATGGCCGCCCGTGGGCTGGGCGTGGTCTCCGACACCGGCGCGTTGACCGCGGCCGTCGACGAGGCGATCGCCGCCAACCCGGCGATCGCCGACAAGGTCCGCGACGGCAAGGTCGCCGCGGCCGGCGCGCTCGTCGGGGCGGTCATGAAGACCACCCGGGGGCAGGCCGACGCCAAGACGGTACGGGAGCTGATCCTGTCCCGCCTGGGCGTGTCGGGCTGACGCCGATCCGGGTCACCGCCGGGGGCGGGGCCGGGCCGATCGGCTCGGCCGGCCGGGGCCTACTGGCCGGGTTGGCTGGGTGCGGGTGAGCCGGGCGCGGCCGGCACCTCGGCGTCGTTGATCACCTTGCGTTCCAGGGTGACCTGGGCCTGACCGGTGCCGCCGACCCGGATGTCGTCGTACGCCTTGAGCACCCGCTGCTCGTCGAAGTACAGCACCGACAGGGCCAACGGCAGCGGCTCCTCGCCCTCCAACCCGCGTAGCCCGGCCCCGCCGGTGGAGCCCTCCACCATCAGCCGGGTCGGCGGCTGGCCCGGCCCGACCTCCAGCGACCGCACGTCGCGCTGGTGGGTGTGACCGGACAGCACCAGCGGGCAGGCGCCGGCCAGCGACAGCGCCGCCGCCGGGTCGTGCACCAGCGCCAGGTCCACCGGCTTGGCGGACTGTCGCACGGTGGCGGCCAGGCGCAGTCCGTCGGACCTGAACCGGCCGGTGTCGGCCTTCTCGTCGGCCGGCGAGGTCTGCTTGTCCGGGGTGAAGCGCGGGTCGCCGATGCCGGCGATGGTCAGGCCGCCGACGGTGGCGATGGTGTTGTCCAGCACGACCGCGTTGGGTTGGCTGGCCACCGCCTCCTGGGTCAGCCGCGAGTCGTGGTTGCCGCGGATGTAGACGTACGGCACCTTAAGCTGGGCGATGGAGTTGACGTACGAGGCCTCCGGCTCGCTGCCCCAGTCGGTGATGTCTCCGGTGTCGATCACCAGGTCGATGTCGAACTGCGTCACCACGGAGCTGACCATCGACCAGGCGGTGGGGTTGAGGTGCAGGTCGGAGACGTGCAGCACGCGGGTGGTCCGGGCGGCCGGCTGGTACACCGGCAGGGTCGACACGGTGGTGTAGATCCGGCTGACGTTGCTCACCAGATCCTGCAGCTGCTCGGCGTACCGGCCGTAGTTGTCGGCGATGCGCCGGGCGTCGCCGACCACGGCCGGCGCGTTGACAAGCAGGCCCTCGTAGCGTGGCTGGGCGATGGACTCGGCCCGGATGGTC
>DASVVF010000045.1:0-3929 GCA_036386695.1 Catenuloplanes sp.
GCCCGCGGCGGCGGCCGCCGGCGTCCTGGCCGCGGAACCGGGGGCGCCACCGCAGGCGGCCGTGCCCATCGTCAGCGCCACCAGCACCGCCGCGACGACCGGCCGCCACGGCAGCCGGGGCATCAGTGCGCCCCGTCGGTCAGCCGCAGCGCCAGGGCGGGGCACATGTTGATCGCCTTGCGGGCGCCGACCTCCAACCACGGCGGGACCGGGGTCTTCGGGAACGACGGGAACCCGTTGCCGTCGAGGCGGATCAGCTCGGGCGCGATGTGCGCGCACAGCCCGTGGCCGTCGCAGCGGGCCCAGTCCACCGCCAGGCGGCGACCGCTGCCACCGTCGGTGAAGACCGGCATCGGCAGCACACCCTTGACCTGGCGCCCGCAACCGTCGCGGTGGGCGTGCGCCGCGACCTCCTCGGCGAAGACCTCCAGCGCGGAGATCGCGAAGCCGGCCGTACCGTCCGGGTGGCTGCACGCCCCGCGACCGCGGACCACGCCGGCCGCGGCCCGCACCGCGTCGGTGCCCGAGCTGCCCGAAGCGGTGCCGGCCATGGCCCGGGCCAGGTCGGGCAGGCCCAGCCGACACGGGCCGCACTGACCCGCCGACTCCGCCGCCAGGTACTGCACCACCTGCGTGCACTCCCCGAGCAGGCAGGTCTCGAACCCGACCGGCACGACGATGCCGGCGCCGAGGGTCCCGCCGACCGCCTTGAGGCCCTTGCGGGACACCTCGGCCCGGGCCGCCGACTCCGGGGAGATCCACTTGCCGTGGAAGCCGCCGGTCAGCACCCCCTGGATCTTCGGGGTGCCGCAGAGGGCCAGCACCTCTGCCAGCGGGGTCCCGGTCGGGCACTCCACCACCGCCGGCGCGGTGGCCGAGCCGGTCACCGACAGCAGCACGGTGCCGGGCTCGTCCTCGGTGCCGATCTCGTTGTACTCGTACGGACCCAGCCGCGCCGCGATCGCCAGCTGGGCGTACGTCTCGGCGTTGGACAGCAGGGTGGGCAGCTGGTCGACGCCGGTGTCGCTGGCCCGGACCTTCGTACCCGGTGGGATGTGCTCCAGGCCGTTGATCCCCCGGATCATCGCCCCGCCCTCACCGGAGATGAACCGGTGCGGCACCGAGACGATCCGGGTCGGCACCGGCATCCGCCGCTCGGCCAGCGCGGCCGCCAGCGACGCCTCACCGACCCCGTCGTCGGCGATGCCGACCACGATCTCCTCGGCGTCCAGCGCGGCCGCCGCGATGGCGGCGCCGTCCAGGATCAGGTGCGGGCCGCGGGTGAGCAGCGCCTTGTCCTTCCAGGCCGCCGGCTCCCCCTCGGTGGCGTTGACCACCACCACCGGGGGCAGGTCCTGGCGCTGCGAGGAGTCCAGGACCGCGCGGACCTTGCGGGCGAACGGGAACCCGGCGCCGCCCCGGCCGCGCAGCTCGATCCGGTCGGCCAGGCCGATCAGCTCGCCGGTGGTCAACGCGGCGAACCCGCCGTGCACGTCCTCGTGGGCGAGCAGGTCGAGGCGGCCGAAGTCGTCGAAACCCGCGGTGAGCCGCGGTTCGCCGATAGCGGTGACCGGTGGTACCGAGGTGCTCGTCACTGGGCCTCTCCTTTCAGCCGGCGCCAGTACATGTCGTCACTGCTGTCCTCGTAGGCACGGCGCCCACGGCGGGCGGCGCGGTTACCCGACCGGCCCCCCTCGGCCCCCGCGGTGCTCCGACGGGCGCGGCGCGACGCCATGTCGATGAGCGTGGGGGTGTCGTCCGGCGGGAGATAGGTCGCGGGGTTGTCGTAGCCGGCGGCGGGGTCGTCGTAGCCGGCGGCTGGGCTGTCGTAGCCGGTGGTGGGGCTGTCGTAGCCGGTGGCCCTGGCGGGCGCGGCGGGCTGGTACGCCTCGTCCATGCTATGCCGGCCGAAGTCCCGGGAACGGGCGTCGGGGTCCATCCGGGGCGGCTGCGGTCCGAGGCGGGGGGCGGGGGGTGTGCGGCGCGAACGGTCATCGGACTCGGCGCGCGGGTCCGGACGGTCGGTCTGCGACCAGCGGGAGCGCGAGTCGGTGGGCGCGTAGGTGTCCGACCAGCCGGGCGTGCTCCCTTCGGGCAGGTAGTCGGCGACCGGATAGTCGGCGCCGCGCCGCTCGGCGCCGCGTTGGTCGACGGTGGCCAGGTAGTCGTCCACCGGGTGGCGGGGCGGGTCGGCGGCGGGCCGGTAGTCGTCGATCGAGCGGCGGGTGGCGTCGCGCCCGGCGTACGGGTCGTCGGCCGACGCCCGCTCGGGGCGGTAGTCGTCGGCGGCCGACCGCCGGGCCGGCGGCGGGTAGCCACCCTCCGGGGACGAGCGACGACGCGGTTCGGGCGCCACCTCCGATGCCGCGGCACGCCGACGGGACTCGGGGGCGTAGCTGTCCTCGGCCGCCGCGGGCCGCCGACGCGGCTGGTCGGCGTACCCGTCCTCCGACGACGACGACCGGCGACGCGGCTCGGGGGCCACGTCCTCCTCCACCGGGGCGGGACGCCGACGCGGCGGCGGCGGCGCGGCGTACCCGTCCTCCGACGACGACGACCGGCGACGCGGCTCGTCGGCGTACCCGTCGTCGGACGTGGGCCGACGGCGCGGCTCGGGGGCCACGTCGTCCTCCGCCGGGGTGGGACGGCGACGCGGCGGTTCGGCGTACCGCTCCTCCGACGACGGGCGCCGGCGCGGTTCCGGCGCGGCGCGCTCCTCGGTGGGGCGGCGTGGCCGGCGACGCCCGTCGGCGGGCGTCCGGGATTCGAGTACGGCGGTCGCGGCGCCGCCACGCCGGGAAGCCGGGCGCGCCGCGGTGCGCTCCGGTGCCACCTCGACGGCGACCTCGCGCTGCTGCCGGCGGCGGGGCCGTCCGGCGGACTTGCGGGCCGGCTCGGCGGCCGCGGCGGGCTTGCCGACCGGTTTCATGGACCCGGTGCCGGTCGCCGCCCAGGCCTTCTTGCGGTTCAGGTTGACCGACAGCCGGACCAGCAACGCGATCACCACGAGCAGGACGCAGCCGATGTAGCTGAGCGTCACCCAGGTGGCCGGGGGACGGCCGGTGTTGAGGCCGTGCACCAGGGCCACCGGCCAGGACACGTAGGCGGTGCTGTGCAGGGCGCGCCACATCCACGGGCGGCCCCGCCCGGCGAACCGGACCCGCACGATGCCGACCCAGAACGTGCTGAACAGCAGGTAGCTGGCGATCGTGCCGAGGCCGATGAACGCGGCCCGATCAGCGGCCAGGAACGGTACGAGCACGTCAACGGTGGTGATGGTGCCCATGGAGACCTGGGTGGTGATGTGCACCGTCAGGCTCACGACGGCGATGATGCCGGTGGTGCGGTGGGCTGACTGCAACAACACGCGGTGCGGTATCTGCATGACCATCCGGTCGGTCGCCAGCACACCGCCCATAACGGTCAGTGACAGCGTCACCAGGGTGAGAACGCCAGCGTAGAACTCCGCGTAGAAGAAGAGGTAGACGTACGCGACCCGCCCGACCGGCGTCAGCATGCCTACCGACCACACCGCGGCCAGCGCCGAGACGGACAGCAGGGCGACGGTGACCTTCGACGGCGGAGCTCCTCCTCGGGTGGACGCGGTGATGGTGCTGGCGGGTCGCTGGTTCTGCTTGGTCCGGGCCATTGACTCCTCGATCTTCCGCATCGGTTGCCACCGGCTCGCCGCGGCGGGTCGGTCGCCGGCACCCGGTGGGGTGCCCCGCGCTCCTTCAGCTGGTGCCGAACCCGATTCGCCATTCCTCCGTCCGCTCCGGCGAAACCGGCTCCCTGCCCTCCTCCATCTACGTAGCCGGGGGGCGGTCGGTTGAACGATTTCCAGCTTCTTTCTCAGATCCGGCCCGATAATCCGGTATATGACTGACCGTATTCCGGCGACTACTACTTGCTGCCAAAAGCCTGTCATT
>DASVVF010000046.1:0-6238 GCA_036386695.1 Catenuloplanes sp.
GCGCCGGCGCTGGTCAGCCCGGCCACCACGGCCGCCTCCAGCATCTCGCCGCTGGCCCGCGGGTCCCGCCCGACGATGGCGAGCGGCTGATGGCTGCTGTCCGCCTCGACGAGCACCCGGGCCGCCGCGACGGCGACCGACAGGGCCAGTTCGGGAGTGAGGTCACCGTTGGCGAGTCCGCGTACGCCATCAGTGCCGAAGAGTCGCCCCATGGCGGTCGTTCCTTTCGCCGGACCCGCCCGTACTCGGGGCGGTGGGCCGGTGCTGTTTGTCGGGGAGGGAAACGCGAACGGCCGGACACGCTCCCCGGTGAGGAGCGCGCCCGGCCATCCGGTCAGACGTCGTGCAAGACGAGCGCTGCGATCAGCGCTTCGAGTACTGCGGGGCCTTACGGGCCTTCTTGAGGCCGTACTTCTTGCTCTCCTTGACCCGGGGGTCACGGGTGAGGAAGCCGGCCTTCTTCAGCGCCGGGCGGTCGTCGGGCTCGTTGATGATCAGCGCCCGGGCGATGCCGAGGCGCAGCGCGCCGGCCTGTCCGGTGATGCCGCCGCCGTGCAGGTTGGCGATCACGTCGAACATCTCGGCTTTGTCGGCGGTCGCCAGCGGCTCGCGGATGAGCTGCTGGTGCACCTTGCTCGGGAAGTAGGCCTCGAGGTCCCGACCGTTGCAGGTGATCTTGCCGGTGCCGGCCATGATGCGAACCCGCACGATGGCCTGCTTGCGCCGGCCGACCGTCTGGATCGGACGGTCGCCGCGCGGCGAGCGCACGGCCACCGGTGCCGGCGCCTCGACCACCACGGTGGTTTCGGCGATAACCGGGTTCTCCACCGCGGCCGGGGCCTCGGCGGGGGCTTCCTCGGCGGCCGGAGCTTCGTCGGCGGCCGGGGTCTCGGCGGCCGGAGCTTCCTGCGCGGCCGGGGCATCGGCGACCGGGGTCGCCACGTTGTCGGCGGTGGTGTCGGCCGACGCGTCAGCGGCAGGCGTCGGCACGTTGGTGTCGGTCATGCTGTTTCCTTCGCCCGCGCTGCAGCGCGATTTCCGTGGCTCACGATCACTGAGCGATCTGCTTGATCTCGAACGGCACCGGCTGCTGCGCCGAGTGCGGGTGCTCTGCGCCGGCGTAGACCTTCAGCTTGCTGAGCAGCTGACGGCCGAGCTTGTTGTGCGGCAGCATGCCCTTGATGGCCTGCTCGACGGCCTTCTCGGGGTTCCGGTCGAGCAGGTCGCCGTACCGCATCTGCTTGAGGCCGCCCGGGTAGCCGGAGTGCCGGTAGGCGATCTTGGTGTGCCGCTTGTTGCCGGTCAGGGCCACCTTGCCCGCGTTGACGATCACCACGAAGTCGCCGGTGTCGACGTGGGGGGCGAAGGTGGGCTTGTGCTTGCCCCGCAGGAGGGTCGCGGCGTGGGTGGCCAGGCGGCCCAGAACGACGTCAGAAGCGTCGATAACGTGCCACTGACGCTCGATCTCGCCCGGCTTCGGGCTGTACGTACGCACAGGTCTACCTTGTCTCGTCGTCGGTCTGGGGTCGCGCACTGGTCACGGCGCGCACGAACGACAAGCGTACCCCCTGGGTTCCGACCCCGACGCACCGGTGTTCACCCGGTGCGCGCTGGTCGGCCGATCAGCGGGGCACGCTATCGGCTGGTGCACAACAGCAGGCAACGATACCCGCCCCGGCGCCGCCCGGTCAAAACGGGCCGGGCGGGGCCGGGGCAGACGTCGCGACGCTGCGGCGGGGGTCGGCGGGGGGCGGTGGTAGCGGGCCGGGGCGGGGCGCTCAGACGCCGGGCAGACGGGAGCGCGACGGGCGCAGGTACACCAGCCAGGTGACCAGGAAGCACAACCCGTAGAAGGCGATGAAGCCGATGTACGCGGCGTCGGCCGTCTGGTAGGTCAGGAACGACTGGCGGAAGGCGACGTTGACCAGCACCCCGCCGAACGCCCCCACCGCCCCGGCGATCCCGATCAGCGCACCGGCCAGTCGCTGCGCCCGCCGCTCGGCGACGGCGGGGTCGGTCCCGCCCTCGACGCTGCGCAACGCCTTGGCCCGGAAGATCGCCGGGATCATCTTGTAGGTCGACCCGTTGCCGATGCCGGAGAAGACGAACAGGGCGATGAAGCCCACGAGATACAAGGTCAGGGACTTCAGCGTCGACGCGTAGAGCACCATCCCGGCGCCGGCGGCCATCGCGACGAAGTTCCAGAACGTCACCTTGGCCCCGCCCATCCGGTCGGCCAGCCAGCCGCCGACCGGCCGGATCAGCGAGCCGAGCAGGGGGCCCAGGAAGGTCAGGTACGCGGCGTCGATCGGGGTGGCGAACTGGGTCTTGAACTGGATCTGGAGCACCTGCCCGAAGGCGAAGCCGAAGCCGATGAACGAGCCGAAGGTGCCGATGTACAGCAGGGACATGATCCAGGTGTGCCCGTCGCGGGTGGCCTCGCGCATCGCCCCCTTCTCGTTGCTCATGGTGCGCAGGTTGTCCATGTAGCGGGCCGCGCCCAGGGCCGCCAGGACGATCAGCGGGATGTAGACCGCCGGCACCACCCAGGGGTACGCCGCGCCCACGGTGGCCAGCACGAGCAGGCCGACCAACTGGACCGCGGGTACGCCGATGTTGCCGCCACCGGCGTTGAGTCCGAGCGCCCAACCTTTGAGCCGTTGCGGGTAGAAGCCGTTGATGTTGGCCATCGAGGAGGCGAAGTTGCCCCCGCCCACGCCGGCGACACAGGCCAGCACCATCAGAGTGGTGTACGACACCCCGGGCCTGATCAGCAGCGCCATCGGGATGGTCGGCAGCAGGAGCAGCAGCGCGCTGACGATGGTCCAGTTCCGGCCGCCGAACTTGGCGACCGCGAACGTGTACGGCAGCCGCACGAACGCGCCGAGCGCCGTCGGGACCGCCGTGAGCAGGAACTTGCCGGCGGGGTCGATGCCGTAGGCGGAACCCATGAACAGCACCATCACCGACCAGAGGCTCCACACGGAGAAGCCGATGTGCTCGGAGAGGATGGACAGGATCAGGTTGCGGCGGGCGACGCGCGCACCGGTGCGCTCCCAGAACGTCCTGTCCTCCGGCCGCCAGTCCTCGATCCAGCGGTCGGGCGCCTGCTCCGGCGGTGAATCAATGATCTTGATGGGCGTCGCGATGCTGGTCATGGCAGCTCCCTCAGCTGTCGGTAACGCCGCTGAAGCTAGGGGGGCGAAATTTCGGTGGGGTTTCCCGGCGTGGGTCGCGCAGGCAACGGTTGCCGCACGGACGTTCCGGATCGATGGTGAGATCGCGCCCCTACCGATATCTGAGAAATCTTTCCCAGAATGCAGGCAACCTCCGGTAACCCGCTGCTCCGCGTCGGTGTGAGCGGCTCTTAGCAGGTTGGAAACAATCGGGACGCGGTGCCGAAATCGCCTCCCGGCACGCTTCGGAACATGACAGGTGCCGGGGAAGTGACCGCCCCGTCGGGCGACCGCCCGGCCGTGGCGCTTCCGCGCGCTGTCGACACCCACTGCCCGTACTGCGCGTTGCAGTGCGGGATGAAGCTCCAGCTCAACGCCGACGACACGGTGGAGGTCCAGGCCCGGCAGTTCCCCACCAACCGCGGCGGGCTCTGCCAGAAGGGCTGGACCGCCGCCGAACTGCTGGACCACCCGGAACGGCTGACCAGCCCGCTGGTGCGCGAGGACGGCGAGCTGCGCCCGGCCAGCTGGGACGAGGCGCTGGACCGGATCGCCGCCGGGATCACCGCCCTGCAGGCGCGGCACGGGCGCGACGCGGTCGCGGTGTTCGGCGGCGGCGGCCTGACCAACGAGAAGGCGTACGCGCTCGGCAAATTCGCCCGGGTCGCGCTCGGCACCCGCAACATCGACTACAACGGCCGGTTCTGCATGTCGTCGGCGGCCGCGGCCGGCATGCGGGCGTTCGGCATCGACCGGGGCCTGCCGTTCCCCATGGCCGACGTGGGAACCGCCGACACCGTCATGCTGGTCGGCGCGAACGTCGCCGAGACCATGCCGCCGTTCGCGCGCTACCTCACCGACCAGCGCGACCGCGGCGGCCAGCTGATCGTCATCGACCCCCGGGCCACCGCCACCGCCCGCCTCGCCGGGCTGCACCTGCAACCCACCCCGGGCACCGACCTGGCCATCGCCAACGCCCTGCTGCACATCGCCCTGCAGGACGGCCTCGTCGACGCCGCCTACATCGCCGAACGCACCAGCGGTTTCGACGAGGTCCGCCGGACCGTCGCCGAATACTGGCCGGCCCGGGTGGAACGCCTCAGCGGGGTGCCGGTGGCCGACCTGGAGGCGGCCGCGCACGCCCTCGGTTCCGCCGGCACGGCCATCATCCTCACCGCCCGCGGCGCCGAGCAGCACGCCAAGGGCGTCGACACGGTCAGCGCCTTCGTCAACCTGGCCCTGGCCCTGGGGCTGCCCGGCCGGCCGGGCTCCGGCTACGGCTGCCTCACCGGGCAGGGCAACGGCCAGGGCGGACGCGAGCACGGTCAGAAGGCCGACCAGTTGCCCGGGTACCGCCGCATCGACGACCCGGCCGCCCGCGCCCACGTCGCGCGGGTGTGGGGCGTGCACCCCGACGAGCTGCCCGGTCCCGGGGTCTCGGCGTACGAGCTGCTCGACGCGCTGGGCACCGGGGGCGGCCCGAAGGCCCTGCTGGTGTTCGGCTCCAACCCGGTGGTGTCGGCGCCGCGCGCCGGGCACATCGAGCGCCGGCTCAGGAGCCTTGACCTGCTGGTGGTGGCCGACTTCGTGCTGTCGGAGACCGCGGCGATCGCCGACGTCGTGCTGCCCACCGCCCAGTGGGCCGAGGAGGACGGCACGATGACCAACCTGGAAGGGCGGGTGCTGCGGCGCCACGCCGTCCGCAAGCCACCGCCAGGGGTACGGACGGACCTGGAGGTGTTCGCCGCGCTGGCTCGCCGGCTCGGCAACCACGGTGCGAAGTTCACGGCAGAACCCCGCACCGTGTTCGAGGAGCTGCGGCGGGCCTCGGCCGGCGGCACGGCGGACTACGCCGGCGTCACGTGGGAGCGGGTCGACGCCGAGGACGGTGTGTTCTGGCCGTGCCCGTCGGTGGACCAGCCGGGCACGCCGCGGCTCTTCCTCGACAGCTTCCCCACCCCGGACGGACGCGCGCGGTTCGTGCCCGTGGAGCACCGCCCGGCGGCCGAGGAGCCGTGCGCGGACTATCCGCTCTACCTGACCACCGGGCGGGTGCTGGCGCAGTACCAGTCCGGCGCGCAGACCCGCCGCATCGAGCCGCTGCGCCGGGCGGCTCCGGGGGCGTTCGTCGAACTGCACCCCGACCTGGCCGGGCGGCTCGGCGTGCAGGCCGGCGACGAGGTACGGGTGACCAGCCGGCGCGGCGAGATGCGGGCGCCGGCCCGGCTGAGCGGATCGATCCGCCCGGACACCGTGTTCGCCCCGTTCCACTGGGCCGGTGCGGCCCGGGCCAACTCACTGACGAGCGACGCCCTCGATCCGATCTCCCGGATGCCGGAGTTCAAGGTCTGCGCAGTGAACGTGGAGAAGGCATGAGCGAGGACCGCGAGCGCATGCGAAAGGAAGGCACCTCATGAGCGATTACGTCGTCAACGAGCCGCGCCGCCATCGCGAGCGGTGGAACCTCAACCCGCCGGAGCGCCACCGCGCGTTGTGGACCGGGATCCAGGGCCGGGACACCGACGCCGGCTGGAACACCCCGCGGCGCCCGGCCGCCGGGCGCAGCGGGGTCGTGCGCCTGCGCGCGGACCACCCGGCGCGGCACACCGACATCGGGAAAGCCGCATGAGGGTCCTGATTGTCGGTTACGGCATGGCCGGTTCCCGGGTCGCCGCGGAGCTGCGCGGCCGCAGCGGCGCGGCGAAGGTCACCGTGCTGGGCGCCGAACCGCACCGGGCCTACAACCGGATCATGCTGTCCAGCGTGCTTGCCGGCAAGGTCGGCGAGCGGGACGTGGAGATCACCGAGGTGGCGGGGCACGGCGTCGACGTCCGCCCGGGGGTCCGGGTCGCCGCGATCGACCGGGCGGCCGGCACCGTGTCCACCGACGACGGCGAGCTGCTCGGCTACGACCACCTGGTGCTGGCCGCCGGCAGTCGGGCCGTCGTCCCGCCGCTGGACGGACTGGACCCGCAGCGGCTGCCCGGGCGGGTCGCCGTCTTCCGCACCCTGGACGACTGCCGGCGGATCCTGGCCGCCGCCGACGGGGCCCGCACCGCCCT